>JAYTFQ010000769.1:0-5025 GCA_043734225.1 Anaerolineales bacterium
TTGAATGGTCACCCCACCTCCGTTTACAAAGGTCCGAGTCGCCATGTCAAGCTGTTCGTCAATGTGGTCAGCGTCATACACAGCAACCGGTGGACAAGAGCGGGCAGCGCAGACCAGTGTAAAGTGAACCCGGGCATCGAGCGCGGTCAGGCTGTATTGGCGCCGCGGGTCATGTGCACCAAACTGGCGGCCGGGGATCGCAGGATAGGCGGCATCGGCGCGCAAGATGCCATGCTCAATGTCATGAGCCGAATACCGCCATCCGCCGATATTGTAGGCCGCGCGCCAGAAGAAACCTCGAGCGGTTTGCACTGACCCTCTTACGCCAAAGGCGATGACCGCATCAATGATCAGGGCGTTGTACAGATTGATCCAAAACGCCAGCCGATCTTCGCGCTTGGCCAAGGTCGCCGGATCAAAGGCGCGTAGACGCCGAGTGCAGAGCCGATACTCTTCGAAGACCTCGCTGCCAGCCAGGCCGGCGTAGTCCACACGCCCGCTCGCGGGGTCATAAGCCGCCGCCTGCATGACCTTGGCCATGCGATAGAGATCGGAAGCTACGTGCCCCCCGCCGGGCGGCTTTTCAGGCCACAGACCAGCGTTGAGAACCGCTGCAGGTTGGATTCCGTAAAAGAGCCACAGCAAGCGATGAATCAAACGGGTCCCGTCCAACCGGACCGGCTTGGACTGGGCTGCTGAATCGGGACCTGATAAAACCATTGTATTCGCCATACAGCTTTTGACGCAGCTCACAACTGCTATCTTACCCGCCGGCAGCTCACCCTGATCCTGTGGCGACCGTGATAACCGCCTCGGTCGCAAACATCGCCGGAACCGTCAAGCCCATCTGCTGATGCAACTCTGGCGGCACGCCGATATCGGCCGGCTATAACTACCCGACGAACGGCAGCGCGGTCGCGGCCAGCAGACCGGTTTTGGGAAGGGCCAATGTCGCGGTAGCGCTCGCGCGCTTGCACGGCTGGCCGGGAACGCCGGTGGTCAAATCCAGCCCAGACGGCGTGTCGAGCGCCAGGATGGCGCGCCCGGCTGTGTTAGCGCGCTCGATCCACTGGGCTACGTCCGGGCGCGGGTCGCCGGTCAGGCCATAGCCGATCAGCGCGTGGACGATCAGGTCAGCCTGTTCAAGATCAGGTGTCACCCTGGCATCTAGACCCAGCACTCGCACTGTGCGCCACTGGTGCGCCGGCACGTCTTTTAAACGGCTGGGATCGGCTGCGAGTTGGACTTGGACGCGAGCGCCCCAATTGTGCAAGTGCCGGGCGGCAACCATACCGTCCCCGCCATTGTTGCCGGCGCCGCACAAAATAGCAATGTGGCGATCCATGACGCTGCCCCTCCCAGCAGGCGGCGCGCGAGCACTGCCAGGTTGCGGCCAGCATTTTCCATCATTTGAAGCAAGCTAATCCCGTAGGCCTCCAGCATAAGCTGGTCCACTTACCGCATCTGCGCGGTCGTGATGGCTGGAGGGGTGTGGGTTACGTGTTCACTCATGCATGCCCTGATCTCAAGTCTCAACTGAGGGACAATATTGCCGTTTATCGACTGGTGACGTGTTTGGCCTGGCTGACGTGGTCAGCCGGGCCAACCACGACGAAACGACTGCGAACTAATGCACGATGGCGGCGTAGACCGACGCGACGACCAGTCCATAGAGGATATGGCCGACCAGGCCGCCCATCAGGCCCATTATGCCACCCTTGAGCATCAGCACACCCGGCGCCTGCACGGTCCCCGCCTTGATGCCGGCGTGCATCACGGCTATCCCGCCTACACCTGCACTGGGCGCAGGCGCCTGTGTCATCAGCCCCACGATGACGAAGTGGGCAACGCCAAACAGAACACCCCGACGAGCATGGGCGCGCCCAGGCCATCTGAACACAGCGCGGCATAGACGAGCGCGAAGACAGCGCCAATCATGAAGTGAGCCATCCAGCCGAGTGCGTTATTGCCGTGCGCATCGGACATGGAACCCAGCAATTCCCAGATGGCCATCTTAGGCATCCCCATCCTTGGCTCCATGACCATCACCATACTCGTTGCGGCGGTTCCGATCAACCCAGCGATGATAGCAGCGACGATGTTCATTTCAATTTCCCTTTCATGTTGTAGGCGGTTATGCTGGCTGGACGCCGGCCCCAGCCGAGGTCTTACCAAACTCTAGCCGACTTCCCGATTCGCGAAATCGAATGGGTCGCTCCATCGGGCCCAGGGAGCCGGCGCTATAATGCGGTGGGAGCCACGGATGTCAGACCGTAACAATAAAGATTGGCCGGAAGCGCTCAGCGCTACCGGACAGGAAGGCGAAGCGGCGCTGGCCGATCTGCGCCAGCTCATCATGGTCAGTCTAGGGCCTGCCATTGGTCATTCCTATGCGTCGGACGATCCCGAATTTAGGGCGCTGGCCGAGGACGTCGCCCAGGAGACGCTGCTGAGGGTACTGGCCCATTTGGGAAGCTTCGAGGGCCGCAGCCGCTTTACGACTTGGGTGCAGTCAATATCTGTACGGCTGGCCTTCAGCGAGCTGCGCCGCCGGCATTGGAAAGACGCGTCCCTTGACCAGATTGAGGCCGACCACGATGAAAGCTCTGCACAATCCCCCACGGATCCAGCTGCGGGACCTGAGCGCGCGGCGGAACAAGCCAGCGTGACGGCACTGGTAAACCGGATGTTGGCGGAGGAACTGACGGATCGGCAGCGGCGAGCCATGATGGCTATGATGGGCGGGATGCCTCTGGAAGAGATCGCCCGGCGGCTCGATACCGAGCGCAATGCCCTTTACAAATTGCTGCACGACGCGCGGTTGAAGCTCAGGCGCCGGCTGGAGCGCGAGGGGTTGTCACCGGGCGAGGTCCTGGCCTTGTTCGAGAAAGCGTAAGAGAATCGGATTGGACAGCGTCTAGTTCTCAGGAACAACACGACATGGGCAACTTCTTCCGATCATTTCGGAGCTGGTTTCGACGCAACGATTACCAGGCCCCCAACGGGCGCATGGCCGTGTCCGTGCCTAAATTGGCGAAGATGCTGGAAGCGACGCAGCCCGTAGAGTTGTCCTGCGACGAGGTTCTGCGCCTCATGGGCGCCTTTGCCGAGGCGTTCCTGCGCGGCGAAGACCATACACAGGCCGTGCCGCTGTTTGAGAGGCATATCGAGATGTGCGCCGACTGCCGCGAGGAGTTTGAGGCGCTGCTACGGATCCTGCGCGCGCAGCAGGCATAGGATTGCCTGCGCCCTGAGCGCCCCACGCAATAGTTGGGACGTCATCAACTACGAGAACGATTTTGGGAAACCCCGGCCGTGGCCGGGGTTTTTTGTCAAGGCTTCCCACGTCGTTCCGACACTCATCCGAGCCCGCTGGAGCGGTCAGGCCTGCGTGTTGCCTTATCCTCCAACCACCCCTGGACCGGGCTGATCCTGGCACCGCACCGTAAGAATTGCGTCATCCTGAGCGGCTATATCAGTAGAAGCAATTACGTCCGGAGCCGTGCAAAGTCAATCTGTTCTGGCCAGGGCGTTGCACTTTTGGCGCAGCAGGTGGTGTTATGGTAAGCTACATTTTGTCCCTCTCACCCGAAAGCGACGGCCAGCGACAAAGCTTTTCATACCGTCCAGGCGATCTAGTCGTCTCCGCCAACGGCTATCCTACCTTGTACGAGGTCATTGCGATTTGCGAGCATGGCCAATTGCGGCTGCGCGGCGTGAACTGGGCCTCTGGCTATTCAGCATTGGTCGCGGCCGGAGCGGTACGCCCGACCTCCGCCATTTTGCATGATGAATGAATTGAAAATGATGTTTCTCCCTTTTGCAGCGGACTGAACCGGATGAATTGGCTATTACGCGACCCCAGGCGTTGGTGGGGCTTTGCACTGGTGCTTCTGTTTGTGGGAGGCGGCTGGACCTGGTTCTCCCGCGTGCCAGCGTCGATCGGCAGCGTCGGGCAAATCCCCAGCCCGCGCGAAGGGTTTCCCGCACCGGATTTTACTCTGAACACACTGGCGGGCGGGCCGGCGACGCTCTCCTCCTTGCGCGGCCAGGTTGTGATCGTAAATCTGTGGACCAGCTGGTGCGGCCCCTGCCGCGCCGAAATGCCAGCCATCCAGCAAGTGTATGCCGCTGACCGGGCGCGCGGGCTCGCTGTGCTGGCGGTGAATAGCACGCTTCAGGACAGCGTGCCGGACGCGCGAGCGTTCGCTCAACACCTGGGACTGACCTTCCCCATCCTGCTCGATTCGGATGGCGCGGTCGGCCGGCGCTATCTCTTGCGCGCTCTGCCGAGCACGTTCTTCGTCGACCGTCAGGGGGTGATTCGTACCGTCGTCTTTGGTGGGCCGATGAGTGTGGCCACCATACAAACGAAGATCGAAGCCTTGCTGCTGGAAGCGCCGTAATGTATCCAGTTTTGCTGGTCGGCTCGCTGGCTATCGGGGTGCCTGGACTAGCGTTGCTGATCGGCGTGTGGGTGGCGCTCGAGTTGGCGGAACGGCAAGCTGCCCGCCTTACGCTCAACGCAGACGCCGTGTACCGATTGGCCTTCGGTGCATTGGTCGCGGGACTGATTGGGGCGCGGTTGGCTTATGTGGCTCGCTATTTGGGTGTGTACACCAGTGATCCGTTGGGGATCTTCTCACTCAACGCGGCCACCCTGGCGCCGGTGGAAGGCGCGCTGATCGGTATTACCGCCGCTTTCATCTATGGGGCGCGCCGGCAACTGCCGCTGCGCGCGACGCTCGACGCCCTGGCTCCGGCCCTGGCAGCGCTGGCCGTTGCGGTGGCGGTGGCCCACGCAACCAGTGGCGATGCTTTCGGGGCTCCGGCCCAACTGCCGTGGAGCGTGTACTTGTGGGGCGAGTACCGGCATCCAGCTCAAGTCTACGAATTGATCGCGGCCCTGGGCGTGCTCGGCCTGGGGTGGCGCGTCCGGGTGCGCGGATTGTTCCCGGGCTTCAACTTTCTACTCGTGGTGGCGCTGTCGGCGGCGGCTCGCATCTTTCTGGAGGCCTTCCGAGG
>JAYTFQ010000770.1:0-6565 GCA_043734225.1 Anaerolineales bacterium
CCCGATTATTAAATCCGGGGGGTGTCATGTTTTTCCAGTTATCTCATTCTGAGTTAGTGTGCCGCGGCGGGCTCGGCCGGCACCCAGATGCATTCGCGCTCGTGGGCGGGCGTAAAGTCGTAGCGCTCCAGGCCCAGGTAGTGCAGCGTGGCGCGCTCCAACAGCGAGAAGTCCTTCGGGTCGGGCCGGTTGAGGTTCATCGGCTCTTTGAGGATGATGGGCGGATTGCTCATAAAGCGCGGCACGCGGATGACGTTCTGCGACGAGGCGTGCAGCATATACGGGTGCAAGATCACGAAATCGCCGGCCTGGCCGGTCAGCTCCACAAACTCGTGGCACTGGCTGATGAGCCACGGCGTGTCAATATCGTGAGCCGGCACGCCTTCAGGATGCTCGTACAAATACTTGCCCACCACGCGGACCGAATCCGGCGCGATGAAGGTGCCGCCGCCCTGATGCAGCATGTCGGACCACAGCACGATGGTCAGCAGCGACTGCTCGCGACTGTCCACAAAGTGCCGGAAGTAGCTGCCGTCCTTGTGCCAGCCGCCAATCTGCGCCGAGGGCGGCTGCCAGGGCTTGTCGTCCCCGCGATGGAAATTGGCGATGAAGGCATCCGACCACTCGAACGAGTTGATCGAGGTGAAGTGGCCGCTAGCGGGCAGCACCATCACCTGCGTCTCCAACCGCTCCTCACCGCCCACCACGTCCAGGATAGCGGCCCAGGCCTTGGGCGCCACTTCCTTGACCGGCAGCTGGTTCTTGTGGTCCATCCACACAATGTCCTTGGCCCAGGTGCTGGGGTCGTTCCTATCATAGCCCAGGCGCTGATAGGCCTGGTCGATCCAACTAGAGGCGACATCGCGCTCCAGGACATCGTGGACGATGAGATACCCGTTGTCGAGAAAACTCTGGACCTGCTCGTCGGTTAGGACATTGTACTGGCTCATAACTCCGTAGCTCCTCATTGGGTACGATGAAACAATTCTACCGCTCCACGGCGTAATGCCCGCCGAGCGGCTTGTTTGCCATTTGGGCCGGCGCGCCGCCGGCAGCCATTAACCACTATTATGCATCAATTCGAGATTGGAATAATTGTAACCCAGCCGAACCGGAGGCGCGCTTCCAGTGCGCACATCACACGCTGGCGCCCAGACGAAAACCTGGAGGTCCACCACAGGGGGTTTTACGGCGCCTTCGGCATGGCCTCCAACGCGATTTCGGCGGCATGTCCCTGCACGGCGAACCAACCCTGCTCATCGTAGCACGGGTCGGTGGAGCGCCGCGGCGGGTTGAAGTCGAGGTTGAAGACAAAGATGCCGCCCAGCCAGGGGTAGTTGGCGCGCGCGTATTTGAAAGCGCCCACCAGGTTATCGGCCTGGGCCTTGTCGGACATGGGAAAGCCGGCAAAGATCGACCCCCAGGGCGAGCTGGCGCAGCCGCCGGCCGCATAGTCGCGCATCCAGCCCGTCTCCGTTGTCCAGATGGGCTTGTTGATGCTGTAATCTTGCAGCACCGCCCAGGCATCCTCCACGCCTCGGAAGCACATCTCGGCCGTGCAGGCGCCGCTGTGCGGTTCGGTGTCGTAGCTCACGCGGAAGCCATAGTTGTGATAGGCGAACACGTCGAAGCAGCCGCCCGGGTCGCCGTGGCTGAGCGGGTTGGCCTGGATCGCCTCCAGCATGGCGCGCATATAGGCCAGCGACTCCATGCCCTGCTGATGATCGGCAAAGCCGCCGGTGGGCGCCAGGCCGGCCGAGAGGACCATGAAGGCCGGGTCGGTGCGCTTGATGGCGTCATAGGCGGCGCACAGCTGATTGGCATACTGCACCGGATTGACCGCGCCGTTGTATTGGCCCGGCCCAGACAGGTTCGGCTCGTTGCCGATCTCGAAGGCATCCACGCAGCGCGGCTGGCTGGCAGGCTGGCTGGCAGGCTCCATCCAATGCGCCCACTGCCAGGTGTCATCGGCCACCTGCTGCGGCGTGGAATTGGCGTCGGTCTTGTTCAGCCGCAGCAGCACGTTGTACGGCAGCCGGTCGGCGCCGCACAGATATTTCGAATTCGGGCTGGCGGTCACCTTCAGCCAGTTGAACGAGCTATTGGCATATTGCGAGTAACCAGTTGTGTTTTGGCCGGGCTGAACCTGGTAATACGACTGGTACTGAAAAACGCTCCAGCCGTAGGCGAACGAAGACTGCACCCGGCTGAAGGTGTGGACCGGGGCTACCTGGACCACGCTCGGCAGGAAAACGGTGTAGGTGCGAGGGTAAAGCGCCGGCGGGTCGAGCGGCATGGGCGGCGGCGCCTGCATGGCCACCGAAAGGAGCAGAGTCAGGGTTGCGCCCAGCAGGATAAGCCGGCTGGCCGCCAAATGGGCAAGTCTATTCGTCACTGGATATCACCATTAATGGGTCCGCAGTCGTGCTACCAATATCGTGCTTCATGGGTGAAACCGTGGATTATAACGGGTATTGCCGGCGCGCGGCCTGCCGGAAAACCACCGCCTGACCCACGCCAGAAAACCGCACAAAATATGGGTGTCGGCGCGCCGCCAATCGCGCCTGCAAGGCGCTCCCACAATTGATCGTCGGGCTGATAGGGACTGGGTGCGCCCCGGCTCCCAATCAGTCAGCTTGTCTATCGTGGGAGCGCCTTGCAGGCGCGATCCCTTCCGACATATTGCCATTGGGGATGGTCACATCGTCCTGCCGCGCAGCGGTGAGCCTTCACACCCCTCGCGCGCGAAGTGGAACCGCTCGCCCCTCCCCGGCGTCCCATTCATGCCGCACACGGCGGTACGGTTTCATCAGCGAGGTTGAGCATGCACAAAATATGGCGCTGGCTGACGCTGGGGGTGGTGGCGGTTGGGCTGTCAGCGGCGGTGCTGCTGTGGGCCAATAACTCATTGGCCGGGGGTCGTGGCGTGAGCCTCGCGCCGGTCCTGGCAAACACCACCTGGTCCCTGGTCACCATTGATGGCCAACCGTCCATCGCCGGGCGGGCGGTGACGCTGAACTTTCAGTCGGACGGCCAATTGGGCGGCAATTCGGGCTGCAACAGCTATGGCGGACAATACCGCCTGAGCGGCAGCAGCATCACCATAACGCAGCTAATCAGCACCCTGCGCGCCTGCGCCGAGCAGCCGTTGAACGACCAGGAGGCCGTGTTCCAAAAGGCGCTGGGCGACGCCGCCCTGTTCAGCCTGGCCGGCAATCAGCTCACGCTCAAGAATGCCGGCGGCGGCGAGGTGTTGATGTTCCAAAAGCAGTAAAATAGGAGGCATGTCCACCCAATTCGTGCCTTGGAACAGCATTCGCGAGAGCCTGGTCGATTTCGGCGAACGCCGGCTGAGCTTTCCAGAAGGCCTGGCCTCGCCCTGCATCACCTGCCGCACCGCGCCCTGCTGCACCCACCTGCGGCTGCAAACCTTCCACGCCAGCAAGCTGACCGAGCTGGATCTGGCGCGCTATCTGCTCAACTTTGACCGGATCGAGTTGGGGCTCTCGCCCGAGGGCGAGTGGAGCGTGTACTACACTTATCCCTGCCGCCATCTCGACCGGCAGAATTTCACCTGCACGGTGCACGGCACGCCGCGCCAGCCGCAGGTGTGCGTCTCCTATAACCCCTACAACTGCTGGTACAAGGATGTCTTCACCAGCCAGGCCAGCGCCCGCGCGCTGCGCCTCGACCGGCAGCGGCTGGACTATCTGCTGCGGCAGGTGGTGGTGGACGACGACCGCAATATCCTGGAGATGCCCGACTGGGACAGCCTCAATCAGGGCTTTGCCCAGCTCGAGCTCTGGCCGGCGCCGCCCGCCAGCCAACCGCCTGTCGAAGACCCCGTCACGCGCGAGTGGCAGCGGCAGGTCATCGCGCTGGAAGATATCGCCGGCCCCGGCGCCGAGACGCACTCCTTTGCCGGCCTGAGCGATCCCTGCCAGAGCTGCGGCGCCTACTGCTGCACCCACCTGGTCTTCCCGCAGGGCACGCCCGAGACCATCGCCAATCTCGACTTCTTTCGCTACGCCCTGGGCTTTGAGGGCATCGAGCTTGGCTTTGGCGAGGACGGCTGGTCGCTGATCGTGGCCAGCACCTGCCGGCATCTGCAGGGCAATCGCTGCGGGGTCTATGGCCTGCCCGAGCGGCCGCTGCCGTGCCAGTATTACGACGCCTGGCAGTGCTCCTACAAACCCCGGCTGGGCCAGCCGCGCCCGGCAAACTACATCCGCCTGGGGCTGCGCCATTTCGATTGGCTGGCTGAGTGCTACGGCTTTGATGGCGACGGCCGTGTCACCCACAGTCCCAGCTTGGACCAGATGCGCCGGCACGTCGAAGCCCGCTGGCGCGAGAGCGCTTGACCGTGAGCGGCGGCCAAACGCCTGGCGCGGACGCGCCCCACCCAGTCAAATCATCCCCGCGGGGCGAGCGCCAGCCGCTCAAAACAACGACAGTCGTCATCATTGCTCTGGTGGTGCTGGGCGTCACCGCGTTGGCGGATAGCGCCCTGGCCGCCCAGGGCTTCACGCTGGCCCTGGTGTATGTGCCGGCGCTGCTGGCGCTGGCCTGGCTGGCCGGCTGGCGCTTTGCGGCCGTGTGCACCGTGGCGGCCGCCGTCATCAATTTCGGCATCGATGCTTCCATCAGCCGCGACGTGGCCAACCCGCTGCTGGCGCAGGCCGCCAACCTGGCGCTGTTCATCTTGTGCGTGCCCGTCGAGCGCGCGGTGGCCACGCTGCGCTTTATGCTGGAATACGTCCGCCGCGGCGCCGCCTGGAAAGCCGCCATCCGACCAACCCGCCTCGGGCAGCGCGTGGTGCTGGTGCCGGTCTGGCGCCGCGAGGAGGCTGCCGCGCTGGCCACCCAGCCCAACGACGTGCAGGTGCTGATCGACCCCGGCCAGGCCTTTGGCATCGGCTCGCATCCCACCACGATCTTGTGTGTCGGCCTGCTGGAGCAATTCGTCCGGTCCGGCGATCGCATGCTGGATCTGGGCTGCGGCACCGGCATCCTGTCGCTGGCCGCGCTCAAGCTGGGCGCGGCCACGGCGCTGGCGGCCGATATTGAGAGCGAGTCAGTGCAGGCCACGCTCTCCAATGCCCGGCTCAACGATCTGGCCGGGCGGATGGAAGTGCGGCTGGGGTCGCTGGTGGAAATCGTAGGGCCGCTGGTGGAGCGCGGCAGCGACCGGTTCAACCTGACCGTCGCGAACATCCTGCCCGACGTGCTGGTGGAAGGCCTCAAGGCTGGCCTGGACAGCACCCTGGCCCCCGGCGGCGTGCTCATCCTCTCCGGCCTTAAACCGGAGCACGAAGCCCGCATGCGCGTCTATCTCGATGAAGCTGGCCTGCAGGTTGTCGAGCGCCGCGAACAGGACGGCTGGCTGGCGCTGGCGAGCAAACACAAGTAGGGGCGGACACACAGGTCCGCCCCTACACCGCGCTGGCCGAAGTCACAATCCGCCCCACCAGGCCGTGCGCCAGCGCCTCTTCCGCATCCAACCAATCCTCGCGCGCCACTTCCTGCGCCACCAACGCCACCGGCTGGCCCATTTGTTCCGCGAAGAGCCGCGTCAGCCGCTCGCGGTGCGCCACCATGGCCTGCATGGCAGCTAGCGCCGTGGCCGCATCCGCCCCGGCCGGCAGGTTCATGTCCAGCCGCTGCGCCAGCGAGAAGCGCGCGTGCGGCAGGCAGAAGCGCTGTTCGCGCGGCGGCGCTACGAAGGCCAGCGCCGGAGCGCCGGCCACCGCCCCCGCGCCAATCACCAACACCCGCGGCCCAAGGCCGCGCACCAGATCGAACAGCATTTCCCCGTCCGGGGCTTGCCCGCCCTGAGCATTGATCAACAGCTTGATGTCGTCGGGCGCGCGGGCGGCCAGCAGCAACAATTGCTGGCTGACGCGCTGCGCCAGCGCCGGCGTGAACACGCCGAACATCAAGATTGTGCGCGTCTCCAGCGCCTGGCCGGACAAGAAATCGCCCACGCCGCCGCTCGCGTCCTGGCCGCTGTTGAACTCCATCCGCGGATGGTTCATGCTCACTCGCCTCCTAACATTCCGCCGCGATAAAGCGCCGCAATGCGGCCGGCGACTGGAGTGTTACCACCCGCCGCCGCGCGCGATAGCCGTCCACCAGGGTCAAGAGCTGCGGGCGCATCTCGGTCAGGAACATTTTAATCAATTCGTCCAGCCAGCTCGAGCAGCGCCTCAGCCACGGCTGCCGCATCGACCAGCATGTGAAAATGGCCGGCTGGCATCTCCCGCGCCGGCCAACCCGCGGCCCGTGCCTGTTGTGCGCTGGCGCGATAGGTCTCAGTGAACAGCAAATATCCGCCCGGCGCATCCGGCCACCCGGCGAACACTGGGATCCGCTCCTCCCAAAACGGCAGCGAGCGCGGCCGCTGGTCAGCGGTCAGGCGCGCCGCCAGCTCCGAATCCGGCACGCTGTCCTCCAGATCAGATTGAGTCCAATTTGGAAATCGACCGCCTGCCGCCAGGAACGCTCGGAAGCTGGCCGCTTCGTCGCCAAAAGTCTCCAGGCGCGATTGGCCATCCACCGGCCAGCC
>JAYTFQ010000771.1:0-3302 GCA_043734225.1 Anaerolineales bacterium
GGCGGCCGAGGCCCGGACGGCCGCGGGCCACACACGCGCCTGCGTCGGCCACGTTTCCGCGCGGGGCCTGCCTGCCAGCGCGGCATTGCGAAAAACCAACCCTTGTGAGCCGGCCCCCATTCCCGCTGGGGGAAGGGGGAGAAGAGCAAGAAAAAAACAGGGTGTCTCGATGGCGGAAGCCATCTAGACACCCTGTTTTTACACGCTTCGCGTCACACGCTTCGCGTCACTCACTCACTCACTCACATACATTCCTTGACCGAGTCGTTGACGATGTTGAGGGTCTCTTCCACGTCGGCCGGGGTGAGGGCGGCGCAGAGGAAGATGGGCTCGCGCCAATCGGGTTCTATTTCAACGCCGCGCTGGCGCATGGCGCCGGCCAGGCGCTCGTACAGGGCGGGGCTGGAGCGGCAGGTGTCGCGGTAGCTGCGAATGGGCTTGACCTGCGGCTGGAGGGTGATGCCGAACATGGCCGGCACGCCGGTGATCTCGTGCTCCAAGCCGGCCTCGGTGAAGACTTCATCCAGGCCCTGTATCAGGCGGGTGCCGCGGGCGTGGATCTGGTCCAGCGCGTCGGTTTGGTCCAGAATGTCGAGGGTGGCCATGGCGGCGGCCGTGCCGACCACGTTGCCGCAATAGGTGCCGCCGTGGGCCATGTGGCCGGGCTCAATGGTGCTCATGACTTCGTCGCTGCCGCCGATGGCGGCCAGCGGGTAGCCGTTGGCGAGCGATTTGGCGTAGGTCATTAAGTCGCCGTGCACGCCAAAATATTCGGCCGCGCCGCCCCTGGCGATGCGGAAGCCGGTTTTGACTTCGTCCATGATCATGACGATGCCGTATTCATCGCACAGTTTGCGGATGAGCTCCAGGAAGCCGGGGGCGGGCATGACGGCGGCCATGTTGCCGGCAATGGGCTCGACCATGATGGCGGCGATTTCGCTATAGCGGGCGCGCACGGTGCGCTCCAGCATCTCCAGGTCGTTATAGATGAGGCTGATGACCAGGCCGCGCATGGCCTCGGGAATGCCGGATGAGTTTTGGGCGGATAACGGGCTGCGGGCCGAGCCGAGCGAGTTGACCGGCGAGGAAGAGGTGGAGAACAGGACCGCGTCGTGGAAGCCGTGGTAGGCGCCTTCGAACTTAATAAATTTCTCGCGGTTGGTGTAGGCGCGGGCGATGCGCAGGGCGTGCATGGTGGCTTCGGTGCCGGAATTGGCGAAGCGAACCTTATCCACGCCCGGGCACATGCGCGTCATGCGCTCGGCGACTTCAATTTCCAGGGGCTGGGTGTGGGCGAAGAGGGTGCTGTTGCCGATGGCGCTGGAGACTGCCTGGTTGACGCGCGGGTCGGCGTGGCCCAGGATGATGGGGCCGAATGCCAGGCGATAGTCGAGGTAGCGGTTGCCGTCGGCGTCCCAAATGTAGGCGCCCTGGCCGCGGGTGATGACGGGCGTTTCGGTCTCGCCCCAATAGCGGAAGTTCGAGGACACGCCCCAAGGCATGACGGCCTTGGCGCGTTGAAACAGTGCTTGAGTCAGGTCAAGTTTAAGGTGGGACATGATAGGGCTCCGTAAAGAGACGAAGGACGGCGGCGCAAGACGTGGGACGGATGCTGGGCATGTGCGTTTCCATTTCTGTGAACTATCTCTTTCGCTTTCTCTGGCGTGCTGGGCGCGCTTTGAAAGAGGCGCTAACCAGCGCCGGCAGGCAGGGGTAAGGCGACAATTCTAGGCCGAATTGGGATGGGGTCAAATCGAGTTAATTCGAGTTAATTCAGGCGCTTCAGCCAGCCATCGGGGTGGTGGGTGACAACGAAGCGGTCGCACAGGGCGCGGTCGATAGCGAATTCGGGGTGGGCGCGCAGGAAGGCGTGGATGGCGGGCAGGGGGCCGGGGCGCTGGGCTTGAAAGTAGGGGGAGGTGTCGATGCAGCCGTCCTGGACGAGCAGGTAGCTGCCGGGGGTGACGAGCGGGCTGTAGCGCTCCAGCTCCTGGCGGACGTGGTCCTGGGCGTGGTCGCCGTCGAGGATGACCATGACCGGGCCGGTGGCGGCCTGGGCGGCGCGGGTGATGGGCTCGAGCACGGCCGGGGCGGTGGAGCTGCCCAGGAGGAACTGGATGCGCGGGTGGGACAGGTGGTGGATTTTGACGATGTCGGCGGTGAGGATGCGGCCGCGGCCGAGGAGGTCGAAGAGCTGGGCGTAGAAGTAGGCGGAGCCGCCGTAGCTGGTGCCGGTTTCGATGAGCAGCTCGGGCTGGAGGCGGAAGAGGGTTTCCTGGATGGTCCACAGGTCGAGCACGGGCTGGCGCACGGGGTGGCCGAGCCAGGTTTGGCCGTCAAAGTCGCGGGTGCGGCGCAGCAGCTCCATGTAGAAGATCTGGTTGACGGCGGGCAGGACGGTGGCGCGGTAGAGGCCGGTCTGGCTGAGCCAGCGCAGGGCGCGGCGGGTGAGAGGTTGTGAGGGCATGAGGGTATTCCCGTTGGGTGAGACGGGGGATTCTACCCCCTATCTGTTTTGATGTGGCGGGTGTGGCGGGTGTGGCGGGAGTGCCTAAAACAGGGCAAATGGTGAAAAAAGATGTGGCTTTAAGCCCCAACACACGTGGCTTTAAGGCCAAACATATGGGGCGGGTGACATAAGGGAGTCGATGGAATGGGGCGCTCGCCATTCCACTCTGCTGGCGCTGAGGGGCGCTATGCGTGTCACACCTGCCCAGAACACCCCGCCCAGCAGAACGCGGGGCTGGGTCAGGTGCTGGGTCCCTGGCCCTTCCACTCCCCTGCGCTTCGCTTGGGGACCTGTGGCCGTGATTTTGCTAGGCGAAATCAGGAAGGGAGCGGATGCGTGCGAAAGCGATGCCATCCACAAAGATGCCGGTATAATCCCAATGCCAAGCTCGTCTGAGATGTGCTGGGGGACGCCTGATGACCACTACCGACAACCAATCGAGCGGCTCGCTCGTCGAGCCGCTCACCCGCCGTGAGAGTGAGATCCTGGTTTTCCTGTCGGAAGGCTTCTCCGCGCCAGAAATCGCCGAGCAACTGAGCGTGGCTATTAGCTCAGTAAAATTCCACATCCAGAACCTATACAGCAAGCTGGGCGTCACCAGCAAACGGCAGGCGCTCGTCCGGGCGGCCGAGCTCGGTCTGCTGGCAGCGCCGCCAGTCAGCGCCTTGCTGCATCCTGCGCCGGCCGCAACGCCGGTTGAGGCCGCGCGCCAGCGCCGGGTTCCAGAGGCCAGGCGCAGTCCCGCGCCGCGACACAATTTGCCGGTGCAGCTCACCAACTTTATCGGGCGCGC
>JAYTFQ010000772.1:0-15202 GCA_043734225.1 Anaerolineales bacterium
GACACGCGACATCCGGCTCCTGGGCGACCACAGCGTGCAATGCTTCGGCCCGCAGCACAGTCCGTGCGCGCGGCGCGTACAAATCCCCCAACAGCTCACCGAGTTTGCGGTCCGCAAGCACCAGCCCAGCCCGGGCCGCCAGGTGCGGGTCGGTATGCACAGCCAGCCCCAGGTCGTGCACCGCCGCCGCCAAAACCACAATAATCTCGGCTTCGTCTGGTGTCAAACGGTGCTGGGCGACCACGGCTGGCTGGTGGCCGGCTTCGCGCAGCAACCGCAGCAGCTCCAGGCCGGCGTTGGCCACAATGCGGTCATGCACTTCGCCGCTGTCACCCAGCCCCAGCCGGTCTACTGCGTTGATATTAGCGCTGCGCCACAACTGGCGCAACCCATCGTCGGCGTTGATCCGCTCCGTCAACACTTGCAGCCGCGGGTTATGGCGCGCTGGCACTGAAAAGATTGCGGGCTCGGCCGGCAGCATCATACGAATAACAGGCGCTGTGATTGGGAGTGTATCAGACATTGCCCGCCTCGCTTAACCAAACCGTCCGCTGACATAGTCTTCGGTGCGCTTATCGCGCGGCCGCGTAAAAATCGTGGTCGTGTCGCCAACTTCCACCAGAGTTCCCGATTTGCGATCGTCGGTCAGCATCATCATGGCGGTCAGGTCCGAAACACGCGCCGCCTGCTGCATGTTGTGTGTCACGATGACAATGGTGTAGCTTTTCTTCAACTCTTGCATTAATTCTTCGATCTTAAGCGTGGCGATCGGATCGAGGGCCGAGCATGGCTCGTCCATCAGAATAACTTCCGGCTCCACAGCCAGAGCGCGCGCGATGCACAGCCGCTGCTGCTGCCCGCCTGACAGCGCCAGGGCGGATTGATGCAATTTATCTTTGGCCTCGTCCCAGATGGCGGCCGATTTCAAGCTGCGCTCAACAATCTCATCCAGCGTGCTCTTGCGCTTGATGCCGTACAGCCGAGGCCCATAGGCCACGTTTTCATAAATGCTCTTCGGAAACGGGTTCGGGCGCTGAAAGACCATGCCCACCCGGCGGCGCACATCCACCACGTCAATCCCCGGCCCATATAAGGCTTGGTCGTCGAGCATCACATCGCCTTCCACGCGGGCCCCCGCCACGAGGTCATTCATCCGATTGAGCGAGCGCAGCAGCGTGGACTTGCCACAGCCGGACGGGCCGATGATGGCGACGATCCGGTTCTGCGGGATATTCATACTGACATCGACCACCGCCGGAAACACGCGGTAGTAGACGGCAACTTTGCGCAATTCCATCTTCGGCGCCGACTTATCTCCCGCCGCGGCTTCGGCTGTGGCGCTGTGGGCCAGGACACCGGTTCGCATCACGAGGTTAGCCTCCATACTTCTTGTCCTTTCCAGCCAGTGCGCGCGACGCCACTAGCGGCTGGCCACGCGGTTGCGGCTAATCACCCAGCGCACCAAGATGTTCGTCAATAGCACAAATAACATCAATACCAGCGCCACAGCCCAGGACTGCTGAACGCGCTCGGGAAATGGCTGTTGGGCGTATTTCCACATGGTCAGAGTCAGGCCGTCAATCGGTTGATCAACCACGCGGTTCAAAATCGTCAGGATCGGCAGACGTCCTTGCGCGCCACTGGTTACAATCTGCCCGAACTCATAACGGTCATTGCCCAGCGCCGTGAAAAGCAGCGGCGCGGTCTCGCCCACGCCGCGGGCGATGGCCAGCATGATCCCGGTGACCACGCCACTGGCCGCGGCTGGCAGCACCACACGCAGCGAAGTAATCCACTCCGGCGCGCCCAAGGCCAACGAACCCTCGCGCAGGTTTTTGGGCACTAATTTCAGCATTTCCTCAGTCGTGCGGGTGACGGTCGGGAGCATCACAATGGCAACGGCCACACCTGCCGCCAGGCCAGAGTAGTGTCCTTGCGGCAGCACGATAACGGCATAGGCAAATAACCCAATCACGATGGATGGCACACCAGCCAGGACATCTGTGCCGAAGCGAACGGCCACACCCAGAGGCGTATTCGGCCGCGTGGCCGCGTAGAAGGCGGCCAGGATGGCAACCGGCACCGAAAACAGCGTCGATAGGATGGTCGTCAGGATGGTGCCTTCCAGCGCCGGCAGCACCCCTCCGCCCGGTTGGCCAAGCCCAACCGGCATTTGGGTGAGAAGTGCCAAGTTGATGTACTTGCCGCCGGTGATGGTGACGTGCAGAATAATCCACAGCAGCGGTATGACCGCCAGCACAGTCGCCAACCCCGTGAGGGTCAGCATAATGGCATTGACCGTGCGCCGATACACGAAACCAGCGCGCGGCTGGATAAAGCCGCGGGGAGCAATCTGCGTCGACGTGGTCATCCGCGGCTGTCCGTTGGAATCAGGCTGGCCACGCGCCACACCAACAGGCGCGCAATCATGTTTAAGATCAATGTGATGACGAACAATATCAGGCCCAGTTCGATGAGGGCGCTGGTATGCAGTTTGGTAACCGCCTCGGCGAATTCATTGGCAATTGTGCTGGCCAGGGTCGCCCCGGGCACCAGCAGCGAGCCGGTCGATTCAACCGTGTTGTTGCCGATAACCATCGTTACGGCCATGGTCTCGCCCAGAGCCCGGCCCAAGCCCAAAATAACCGCGCCCAGGATGCCCGAGAGGCCGAACGGCAGCAGCACTTGCCAGATCATCTCCCATTGGGTCGCGCCAATTGCCAGCGCGGCCTCACGCTGGGCGTTCGGGATGGCCAACAACACATCACGCGTCACGGCCGTGATGGTCGGCGTAATCATGATGGTCAAAATGAGGCTGGCGGCCAGACGGCTGATGCCGGAGGGCGGTATGTGGCCAGCAAACAGAGGAAACCACCCCAGTGTTGCACTGAGAAAGCTGCCCACTGGAGTTACAACTTGGGGCAAGAAAACAAAAACGCCCCACAGACCGTAAACCACGCTGGGAATGGCGGCCAACATCTCGATCATAAAGCTCAAGGGTTGGCGCAGCCAGGTAGGGCACAGCTCGGACATGAAAATGGCGATGCCAATGCTGACCGGGGTCGCGATGATGATCGCGATTACCGCCGTCACCAACGTCCCGGTAATGATGGGCCAGGCTTGGAACAGGCTGTTGACTGGATCCCAGTTCGAGTCACTCGTGGGCGCTACAAAGCTGAAGCCAAAAGCAGCGCGAGAATCAGCCGAAGCCGACCACACCGACCAGCCGATGGCGACCATGATGACCAGCACGAAGAAGGCCATCGCGATCACAATGCCTTGCCAGGCAGTGTCGCCGTGGCGCCACCAACTTTTGAGACGAAATCCGCTTCCAGGTTTTTGTGCAGTTGCCATACGGTCCTCTCAGGCCAGGTTGGCTGAGCGTTTCAAGTTTAAGGCGATTGGGGAGAGCCCAAGAATTGCTCGGGCCCTCCCACTCAAAGTATCGCGCTGGATCCGACTTATTTGGCAGTCAGGTCGGATGTTACCGGCTTGCCGTCACACTGCAAGGTGGCCAGTTTGGTGAACACCTTGGCGCGCACGGTATCCGGCAGGGTCGCGTAACCGAGTTTGGTGGCGCGGCCGCCTGCGGTCGGATCGGTCATGAACCAGTGCACCCAGTTCAGGTACTTGGCAACCTTGAGGCAGCCCCAGGTCGCATCCGGCTTCTGGTTCATATTGACAATCATGTAGGTGTAGGTCGAGATTGGCCAGGAAGCGGCGCCCTTGCCATTTGTGATGCGATCAATGGTCAGGTTGTCCTTGAACGCATCGCCATAGTCGCTCATGGCCGACACCACACTGTCGTGGTTGGCTTTCACCGTTTTGCCGGCCGCATTCACCTGGGCGGCGAACGTGATGTTGTTCGCGACGGCGTACGATAGTTCGACATAGCCGATGGAGTATGGCGTGTTCTGGACCGCAGCCGCAACACCGGCGTTACCCTTGCCGCCAATGCCATTGCCAGCCTTGTCCACCGGCCACTGCACCGAGTTAGCGTGGCCAGGCGCGCCAATCGCGGTCACCCAATCGGGGCTCACATCCGACAGGTACTTGGTGAAGTTGTCGGTTGTGCCAGAGCCATCCGAGCGATGCACAGCGGTGATTTTTTCGGCCGGCAGCGTGACGCCCGCGTTGATAGCCACGATGGCAGGATCATTCCAGGTCGTGATTTTGCCCAGATAGATGCCGGCCAGGCTCGGGCCGTCCAGGATCAGGCCGGAGGTGACTTCCTTGATGTTGTAAATCGCGACGATGGCGCCGGCGACAGTGGGAAACATTTGCAGGTCGGGCGTGGCTGTGACCGCCGTCGAAGGCAGCAGCGAATCCGAGCCGGCAAAATCAACAGTGCCGTCAGTAATGGCCTTCTGGCCGCCGCCGGACCCAATGGCCTGGTAGTTGATCACGACCGAGGGATCGACGAGCTGATAGCCAAAGCGCCACTCGGAATAGATCGGATCGGGGAACGTGGCGCCAGCGCCATTCAGAGTGATCGAGCCAGCCGGCAGCGCGGTGGCGGCGGGCGCCGCGGTCGGACCAGGCGTGGAGGTGATTTCAATCGTAGTGGAGGTGCCGGCCACGATTTGGGTAATGACCTGCGGCGGCGAGGTAACCACCTGCGTGACCACGACCGGCGCGGACGTGGCAGCAGGAGCGGCCGGGGCACAGGCCCCCAGCGCCAAGGCCGCCGCCAGCGCAGCCGAACATACAACAGCGACTTTCGATTGTTTCATATTGCGTCTTCTCCTTGGGTTTTTGCTTGCGGCTCCAGGCCCCAGTTCTGAGTGTTATTCATCAGGCACAAGGTTAGAGCCCGAAGTTCAACGCCTGACGAAGCACAAATTAAGACTTTTTGATTTGGCTGCCGGTCTCCGGAAAACCGGCTGAAATGCCAGGCGCCCGGGGAGGAGTTCCGGGCGCGTGGTACAGGAGAAAAGAACGTTTGGTCGATGCGGAGAGCTTACCGGGCGCGCGCCTGATAGGCTGCCAGGCCCATCAAGGCTTGGAGTGTGCCCAGCGACAGCCTGCTGGCGATAACTGGGTCACGTCGCCGTTGACGACGCTGCCGTACGTGACGCGCCATCCCCACCAAGGCCTGCTGTCGGTCCACCGGGGAAAGCACTGAAACGTTCATTTACAGCACTCTGCTTCCGGGAGATTACAAGGTCTTCAAAAGTGGGCCAAGTTGTCTTGAATAGTAGAAAAAGCCGGTCAGGACGGATCATCAGCGGCGGGGAGCGTAAAGCGGAAAATCGCGCCTCGTCCGGGCCGGCCTTCACTTTCGACCCAGATGCGGCCGCCATGCGCTTCGACGACATGCTTGGCAATGGCCAGCCCCAGCCCGGTTCCGCCGCTGGTCCGCGAGCGATCACCTCGGAAAAACCGCTCGAAAACGCGCGGCAGGTCATCGGGTGGGATGCCGGGGCCGCTATCGCCCACAGCAACCACGATGTCAGCGTCCAGCCGATCCGCCTTCACCCAAATGCGACCACCATCGGGCGTAAACTTGATCGCATTGTGCAGCAGATTTCCCAGCGCGCGGGTCACCTGATCCTGGTCCGCCAGGGCCACCAGGTCATCGGCGACTTCCACCGCAATGGTTTGGTGCTTGCGCTCTGCCTGCGGTCCCAGCCGGTCCGTTACCCCGCTGATTAATTGGGCTACGGGCGCATTCACCATGCGCACCAGCGTCTGGCCAGACTCGATCTGAGCGAGGTCGAGCAGTTCCTGCGCCAGTTGCGCCAGTGCTTCGGTCTCCACCGAAATCTTCTCCAGCAATTCGGCACGCGCCATTGGCGCGACTTGCGCATTGCCGCGCAGCGTATCTACCAACAGCCGGATGGATGTGATTGGCGTGCGCAGCTCGTGCGAGATGTTGGCGACAAAGTCACGCCGCGAACGCCCCAGCCGCTGCAGCTCAGTCAAGTCCTGGAGCCACAGCACCACGCCGCGATAGACTTCCCTATTGCCCGCCGAGCTCGCTAGCGCGGCCTGGGCCCGATAAGGATGCTGGATGCGGCCAATGAGAACTTGCCGGTCCAGGTCTGCGCCGCCAGCCAGGCAATGCTCCGCCAGCCCGTCAAGCTCAACCGAGCGCGTCACCTGGATTAGAGTCTGTCCTAACTCGGCCGGCGGGGGGAACAGCGTGCGGGCTGCGGGGTTCATTTCAGCCACTGAGCGGTCGGCATTGACCAACAAGAACGGCTCCAGCCGAGCCTGCAGCATGGCCTGCATTTGGGCCGCGTGCCACTCGGCCATCAGGCTCATGCTATCAAGAGAACGGGATGTGTCCGCCAGTGACTGCTCCAGGGTTGCCTGACGGGCATTGGTGCGGCTCAAACGCCAGGCCAGGCCGAGCGCGAGCACACCCGCCAGCCCAAACAACACCCATGGCAGCAGCATGAATGGGTTAGCCTTCGAAGCGATAGCCCACGCCGCGCACAGTGGTAATGCGCTTGGGCGCCGAGGGATCGAGCTCGATCTTTTCTCGCAGCCAGCGGACGTGCACGTCCACCGTGTGGCTGTCGCCGCCGTAGTCGTAGCCCCACACGCGCGTCAGCAACAGGTCGCGCGACAACACAGCGCCCTGGTTGCGCATCAACTCGGCCAGCAGGTCAAATTCCCGGTGGGTTAGCTTGACCTCGTCCGCGGCCAGGTTGGCCCGCCGAGCCAGCAAATCCAGAGTCAGGTCGCCCGACAGCAAACGGGCGGACGCGGCCCGCGTTTCGGTGCTGGCACGGCGCAGGTTGGCGCGGACCCGAGCCAGCAATTCACCCAGGCTGAAAGGCTTGACCACGTAGTCATCCGCGCCGGTCTCCAGACCCGCAATCTTGTCCATCTCAGTTCCGCGCGCGGTCAACATGATGATCGGCACATTCGAGTCGCGCCGCAACATACGGCACAACGACAGGCCGTCAAGCTGAGGCAGCATCAGATCCAGGATCACGAGATCCGGCGCCTGCTCACGCGCCAACTGCAGCCCGTTGACCCCGTCGCCAGCAGTCAGCACTTCGTGCCCCTCGGCCCGCAAATTCAGCGCCAGGGTATCCCGAACGGTTGCTTCGTCTTCCACAATGAGAATACGCGACATGAGGAGAGGTCTAAGAACGTCCACAGTGGCTAAACATATCATTGTCAGTTTAACCTCATGTTAAGCGGGCGGCAAGGGTTGCTCAAGCAAAAGCTGTACAACACATCCAACTGGCTATGCGGGCCGCGTTCTTCCACCTGCCCCACCGCGGCCCCCAGCAACTCCGCTTCCAAACGCGAGAGCACACTGGAAGCTCGCTGGCGGGCGCGGTAGTTGCAGGGTGGATAGTAAAAGGCTCTATGGCATATTCTGTCCCACTGAAGACCAGTCCCAACACCTGGGCGATGGATGAGCGCCCGGACGGCTAGAAAGCTTCATTAATACCCCCTCGACAACAGGCGCTGGGCCCGCCTAAGACAATCGTATCATTTAGCGGAACCGGATTATATATAGTGCGGCCTTACCAAACCGAAATGCGATAAAATGAATTCACAATGACAACCAAACGTATGGTTCTGGCCGCGCTAGCGGCCCTGGTGACCGCGGGAGCGGTGCTGGTCTGGAAACGTCCACAGTTGCTGGACGAGTTGGCGTTTTTTTACCGGCTCTTCCGCGCTCACCGGCAAGCCAATCGCTTCTATGCCGATTTCCCTTGGGTCACCAAGAATATCGCTTATCACCCGGACATGCCTCGCCGCCTCGACGTCTATCGCCCTGAAACAGGGACCGGCCACCCAGTGATCGTGTATGTGTATGGGGGCAGTTGGAGCAGTGGCAACAAAGAACTTTACGCCCCGGCGGCGCAGCGCCTGCTGCCCAACGGCTTCGTGCTGGTCATTCCCGACTACACGCTTCATCCACGGGCTGGCTTTCCACGCCAGACTGAGGAAATCGCGGCGGCCCTGGCCTGGACGCTGGATCACGTCGCCGATTACGGCGGCGATCCACGGAGAGTGGTTCTGGTCGCTCAATCCGCTGGGGCCCAAATTTCGGGCCTGGCGCTGCTGGACCCGCGCTGGCTGGCGCCGTACAGGCGCAGCGCCAGCGACGTGCGCGGCTTCGTGGGCATCAGCGGCGTTTATGACTTTGAAGCCTTGGTGACGTATCATAACGCTAACAAGCGCGCCCGCGCCCTGCTAAAGGCGGTGCTTGGCGGCGAAGGCAACGCCGGTCTGGCGTCGCCCATCCGCTACGTCTCGGCCCAGACGCCGCCCGCTCTGCTTATTCACGGCGATGCGGACACCACCGTGCCAATTGATGTCGGGCGGGAGTTCCACGAACGCCTGACGGCTTCCGGGGTTGCGAGTGAGTTCATCACCTACCCTGGAGCTGGCCATGCAGACATCCTGTTGCGCGCGCTGACTGAGCGGCCGCCGCGCTTGATCAACGACATCGTCGACTTCGTTTGGCGCTCCACCCAACTGCCGGAAGAAATCTTGGGACAGACCAACTCCGCAGCGACCACCCCCGGCACCGAACGCGCCTGACGTCTGCCCGCCGGCGTCAGGCGGTGGCCTGCGGCAAAACCGTGGCTGCCAGGTGCTCCAGTCCGTACATATCGTCCAGATCCAGCCACTGGAGCATCACGCGCTGGACCCCGGCTTGCGCCAATTGGCCCAGTTGTTCGACCGCCGCCGCGGGCGGTCCGCACACCACGCCGCGCTCACGCAATTCAGCCAGGTCACGCCCGGCGACCTTGCGCGCCAACGCGGCAGCATCGGCCCCAAAGACCGTGCCTGCCATCAGGGTGCGCCGCACGGAGGCCCGGCTGCGGCCAGCGGCGCTCAACAAGCCGTCCAGGTGCGCGTTGAGTGCCGCAAATTTTTGCGCGTTGAGAAAGACGCCGTTCCACTCAGAACCGAAGCGGGCTACCAACGGCAGGGTGCGGCGCTGCCCGTTTCCGCCAATGACAATGGGTGGGCCGCCTGGCCGCTGCGGGCGCGGCAGCAAGCTGGCCTCACGCAGTTGATAAAAGGTGCCAGCAAAGGATACCGGCGTCGCGCTTTGCAGCAAACTGGTGACCACCTGCAGCGCCTCCTCAAAGCGCTGAAAACGCTGGTTTATGTCCAGCAACTCGAAGCCGAACATATAATGCTCGCGCTCTTGCCAGCCGGCCCCGATGCCCAGGTTGAGACGCCCGCCCGACAGATCATCCACCGCGCCGGCCATGCGAGCGGTAAAGACTGGATGGCGGAACGAAACTGGGCTGACGAGCTGGCCAAACTCGATGCGCCGGGTGTGACTGGCAAGCCAGGTCAGCGACACCCACATCTCCAGCGAATCGACATCCGGCGGCGGGCCATTGGTGAAATGATCCGAGCGATACAACCCCACAAATCCAAGGTCTTCCGCC
Organism: Anaerolineales bacterium; assembly: GCA_043734225.1. GTDB lineage: Bacteria > Chloroflexota > Anaerolineae > Anaerolineales > UBA6663 > JAYTFQ01. The sequence goes on from JAYTFQ010000772.1 coordinate 9,384, forward strand.
GCGCGTGCCAGGCGTTGCCAGCGGTCCCAGTTCAGCCCATTTTGCCCTTCGATCATCAACGCGACTTCCAGCATGCATGTCCTCCCATCCTGACCTTTACGAATGATTTTGGCCCAGGTAGACTAGCGCCACAGGCGGGCCAGCGTCAAGCCTGTTTCGCATAGACTGGTCCATTCAAAAGTTTGAATGTCTCTAAAAATGCACCCGCTCAATGGCTATGCGAAGTTCCATGGCTGAAGCCGCTGGAATACCGGTTGAGTTCTCAAAAATGGAGGACGCATGCGGATAAGGCGCGCACTGCTCTACGTGCCGGGCGATAGCCCGCGTAAGATTGCGAAGGCTTTGACACTCGACTGCGACTGCATCTGCTTGGACCTGGAAGATGCGGTCGCGACCAGCCAGAAAGCCGCGGCTCGCGTCGGGGTGGCCAAGGCCCTGGCGGAGTTGGACTTTGGCCGTAGCGAAAGGCTGGTCCGCATCAGCGCTGTGGGCTCCGGTTTCGCCCAGGACGACCTGGCGCAGGTCATCGCGGCTCGACCGCACGGCATTGTGCTGCCCAAGATCGAAGACGCGTCCCAGATCCAGTGGCTGGACAAGCAAATCTCGGAGGCCGAGGGGCGCTATGCCTGGCCAGCCGGCGAGATCAACATTATCGCGATGGTGGAGACCGCCCGGGCCGTACTCAGCCTGCCAGCGATCTGTCGGGCGTCGGCGCGACTTCAAGCCATCATCTTTGGCGCGGAGGACCTGGCGCAGGACATCGGCGCAACGCGAACGGGCGATGCCTGGGAAATGCTATACGCCCGCTCGGCCGTCGTCCTGCACGCTGCGGCCTTTGGGCTGCAAGCGATTGACATGGTTTATGTCGCTTACCACGACGGCGACGGCCTGAGGCTTGAGGCCGAGCAAGGCGCGCAGTTGGGCTTTGCCGGCAAGCAAGCCATCCACCCTAGCCAGATTGGCCCCATCCAGACGGCATTCTCCCCCTCACCCGAGGCTATCGCCCGGGCCCGCCGGTTGATCCAGTCCTTCGCAGAGTGGCAGGCTTCGGGTGTGGGAGCGTTTGAACTGGATGGGGAAATGGTCGATGCGCCGGTGATGAGAGCGGCCGAGCAAGTAATAGACAAAGCGCGCGCCTATGGTCTAGCCACCTGACACCAGCCGCGGCCCCTAGCCGGCCTTTGAGCCCGGCCGGAGCATCTGCCAGGTGTCGGTGCGCCGAACATCGAACAGCGTCCACCAGACCCCAAGCCACTCGCTAGGCGAGTGCGCCCAACCCGCAGTCTCCGACCGGTCGGCCACGCCGCGCCGCAGGCGCTGGCCAATCGTGCGCAATGGCGCCTTTTGCGTGCGGCGCATGACGTCTGCCACGGTCAGCCGCTGGGCGGCAGAGCGCACCCCGCGCGGGCTGGCGTCCGCCAGTCTGGCCAGCACTTGGGGCGGAAACGCCGCCCCCAGAGCCTGACTGGCCAGGCGCGCGGCGGCGTAAGCGTACCCTGTGGCGCCCAGGTCACGCGCGCGCGCCAGGAAGTCATCCCAATCGACGCCCACCTGTTGGGTGAAAACCGCTAGATCAACCATTTGCACAAACGAGGGCGAACCCATGATCAAATGAAAGGTCAGGTGAACGCAAAGATGCAGCAGCGCATCCGCTGGGGCCAGCGCTCGCGCCTGGCAGCCGGCAATCTGGATCGGCTGGCTGCGGGCCCACATGCCCGGCGTCAGGTCACACTTCAGGCCAAACCAGGCTTCCTCAAGTGAACGATGTGGCTCGATCATGCGGCTGCCGGAGGCAGAGAGATATGGATTGGGGGTGGCAGTACCCTGCCCTTGCCGCTGGAAGGTGCTGGTGTGTTTGGTAATACCGGGGCCGAGCTCTGGCGATTTTTCCTTCGAACCATAGCCCAGACCATTCAGCGCGGCAGCTACGGCCGGCAAATCATCCGGGCGGAACAGAAGATCAATGTCGTTCATGGGCCGCAGGCCAGAGCCTGGATAAACACATTCCGCCAGATAGGCGCCTTTAAGCACCACGGGTTGCACGGGGAGCCGAGCCAGTGTCTCGGCCAACTGTGCCTGGCGCGCCGTCTGGCGGGCAATCTCCACCTGGCGGGCAAAGTTGAGCTTGGCTTGAGCTCGCGCGTCTGGCAGGTGCAGCCCCCAACCCTCCAGCCGAAAGTGAAGCAGCGGCGCTAGCCCCAAGGCCAACGCGGTCACGGCTAAATCGTCCTGATCAATGGCGTCCGCCGCCAACTGCGCCAGCCAGGCGGGGCCATCAGCGCCGTTCTTGAGCCCAGCCAGCAGTAAGTCAATCGAGGCCGAACGACCGCCCATGGTTCTTGATCACCTTGCAGCTTATTGCGATAAATCGCAGTTGAGAGCCCAGGACACAAGAAACGGCCCGGCTCAACTTTCGGGCCGGGCCGGTCCTGCGGCGGGGAGGCGCGCCAGAGCAGTCAGTGCTTCAACGTGCTGAGCGTGCTAAGCGTACTGTCGAACTTTGTTACCGGCCTGCGCCTGTCGGGGTAAGCCGCCAGGCACAGTCCTACTAAGCACCAGGGAGATGCTTAGTGGCTGCTGAAGGTGATTTGCTTCAGGGCAGCGTGCTTCTTCAGGGTCGGCTTGCTGTAAGTCTTCATGGTTGGCTCCTCCGAACGTAGACGCTTGCTTGAGGCAAGGGTCGGGCATTTCCCTGGCGCGCCTCCCCGGCGCAGGACCTTCCAGACCCGTATTGTAACCTTTTGACCACAATGCGCAAGATAGAGATTCCCCACCTTATGCACAGCAGCCTTTGGGCATTGCTTCACTTACGCAGGCATTCACCCCCTGCATCTACGCTTTTCGGCTAAATTTCGGCCAATCCGACCCGCTAGCGCGTCAGGCTGCGATGTTTTATCCGGTGCGGGGTGTCCGCTGCCTGGCCCAGCCGTTGGCGGCGGTCCGCCTCGTACTCTGAAAAATTGCCCAGATACCAGCGGATGCCGCCGTCTTCCTCGAAGGCCAGAATGTGGGTGGCGATGCGATCGAGAAACCAGCGATCGTGGCTGACCACAATGGCGCAGCCGGCAAAGTTTTCCAGGGCTTCTTCGAGCGCCCGCAATGTGTTGACGTCGAGATCATTGGTGGGCTCATCCAGCAGCAAGACGTTGGCGCCTTCTTTTAGCATCTTGGCCAGCAGGACGCGATTGCGCTCGCCGCCGGAGAGCGTGCCCACCGTCTTCTGCTGGTCGGCGCCCAGAAAGTTGAAGCTGGCGACGTAAGCGCGCGCATTGAGCTTGCGCGGCCCAAGCGTGATGATCTCTTGGCCGCCAGAGATTTCCTCATAAACGGTCTTGGCGCCGTCGAGCGACTCGCGCGACTGCTCGATGTAGGCCAATTGAACCGTCTCGCCTAACCGGATGCGGCCCGCATCGGGCTTATCGAGACTGGCAATCATCTTAAGCAGGCTGGTCTTGCCGGCGCCATTCGGGCCAATCACGCCCACCAGGCTGCCCGGCGGCACGTCAAGGTCGAGCTTGTCGATGATCACCCGGTCGCCGAATGCCTTGCTGACACCGGTGGCCTGGATTACCACGTTACCCAGGCGCGGCCCCGGCGGGATGTAGATCTCCAAATTCTCGCGGCGGGCTTCCGTCTCCTGGCTGAGCAAGTTCTCGTAGGCGGTCAGGCGCGCCTTGCCCTTGGCCTGGCGCGCGCGCGGCGACATGCGGATCCACTCCAGCTCGCGCTCCAGGGTCTTCTGGCGCCGGTTGTCGGCCTTCTCTTCCAATGCCAGCCGAGCTTGTTTTTGCTCCAGCCAGGAGGTGTAGTTGCCCTTCCAGGGAATGCCATAGCCGCGGTCAAGCTCCAGGATCCAGCCGGCCACGTTATCAAGGAAGTAGCGGTCATGGGTGACGGCAATTACAGTTCCGGCGTATTCCTGCAGGTGGTGCTCCAGCCATTGCACCGACTCGGCGTCCAGGTGGTTGGTGGGCTCATCGAGCAGCAGAATGTCCGGCTCCTGCAGCAGCAGCCGGCACAAGGCCACCCGGCGGCGCTCACCACCCGACAGCACCGCAATCGAGGTATCTGGCGGCGGGCAGCGCAAGGCATCCATGGCCAGCTCCAGCCGGCTGTCCAGGTTCCAGGCATCATGCTTGTCGAGCTGTTCTTGCAGCTTGGCCTGCTGCGCCAGCAGCGCATCGAAATCGGCGTCTGGCTCGGCGAACTTGTTGTTGACGGCCTCGTAGGCGGCCAGCGCGTCCACAATCGGCTGCACGCCCTCTTCCACGGCCTGGCGCACCGTCTTGTTCGCGTCAAGCTTGGGCTCTTGCTCCAGCATCCCCACTGTATAGCCTTTGCTGAAAGCGGTCTGGCCCAGGAATTCGGTATCGATGCCAGCCATAATGCGCAGGAGGGTCGACTTGCCGGATCCGTTAAGGCCCAGCACACCAATCTTGGCGCCGTAGTAGAACGACAGCGAAATGTCGCGCAGGACTTGTTTGTTGGTGGGCGGATACATCTTGCCCACTTTCATCATCGAATAAATGACTTGTTCGCTCATGTTTGTTTCGGCGCAGGTTGGCTGCGCGGTTTCTCCACCATCGCTAGAAATGATTCCAAACTGGACAGGCGCGTTTTGCCGGCCGGGTGGCAGCGGCTCCAGCAGCCGCCATAACACGCGGCGCTGCGGGGCTTTCAGCCGGTCACTCAGCGCCTTGATGCGGCGCGTCCCGGCATGCCGCCGCGGCATCGAGAAGGGCTAATAGTCATGGCCGCTGGCCCGCCTGGCCCGACTCTCCCACACGCACCCAGCTCAGGCTCGGCGAGTTGCAGCCAGCGCGCCAGGTTGGCAGGGGTGCGCCGCGGGCGAGGCGATCGGGCCAGCGATTAGCGCCAATTCATGGACAGCCAGGCATCTGGCTATTATACCCGCGAAAATCACTCGTTCGCGCGCAAACCGCTGTGCGCGAAAAACTTAGCGCCGCACGAACGGCAACAGGACATGATTGGTCACCGTCACCATCGGCGCGGTCAGATTGCGCGTGGTGCCGTCGCCGCTTAGCTGGGCGATATTGGCCACGACACCGTTAAATGTGGGTCCGGTGTGGACAACCACCTGATAATTCAGTTGGGCCAGGCCGGTCAGGACACCAGTGGCCGTCAGTGTGCTGTTGCCGGTGAGGCCAGGCGCTGTGACCAGGCTGACGTGGGGGTCGAGCGTGTCGGTCAGCGCAAAACTGGCCGCGATGGTGCCGCTGTTGGTCAGTGTCAGCGTGTAGGTAATCAGGCTGCCTGACCAGGCGGAGGCGGCGTTGACCGCCTTGCTCGAGCCCGCCAGGTTCGCGGGCGTGGGCGGCAGCGGCCCAAAGCGGTAGACGGCGCCGGCCGCGCTGGCCGCAGCGCTGTCATCGGGCGCGCCGATGACGAAGCTTTCGCCCATCATGGCGACGGCATTGCCAAATTGGTCGCCTGTCGCGGGCGAGGCTTTCTTGAAGGTGTCAATCAACGCGCCGGTGGTGGCACTAAAGAGGTAAGCCCGGCCCTCATTCGCATGCGCGCCAGGCGCACCGATAAGTATCAAGTCGCCATCGCCGGCCACAGCCGCGCCAAAACGAGCGCTGGGGTCGCCAGCATCAGGGTTATTAAACGTTTGCACGAGTGTGCCATCTGGCGCATACAAATAAGCGGCGCCTGGCGTATTCAGCACACTTGTGCCTCTCGTTTGCGCGCCAATCAGCAAATTTCCATTTACCGCCGCCAGGGCGCCGCCGAAATAATCGCCCGAGTGCGGATTAGTCAGTGTAATCGTGTTATATAGCGCCGCGGTGGTGGTGGTG
>JAYTFQ010000773.1:0-1936 GCA_043734225.1 Anaerolineales bacterium
AGAATGAGACCGTCGCCGACGGTGAAGGGCGGCGTACGGGGCAGGGCAGGGCTGTAGCGGAATGGCCGCATACACACCTCCAAGTCTAGGTTGGCGAGCGCCCCCGCTCCTGATGCGGGGCCGAGCGCTTACCCGGAGGTGGCGCGGCAGGGATCAGTCGCGGGGGATACTACGCAGCGGATTTGGTTCGTCAGGTTCAGGCATGATCGGAATGTGCACCAGGTGGCCGCGCAGGGGCGCAACCATAACTCACAAGCGGGCAGTCTAATTCTGATTAAGGGGGCTGTCAAGCAATGCGCTGAAAATTTGCCAAATATCGTAAATGACAGCGGCGCAGCCCGGTGCGGACGGCTGCGCCTAAATCCGAGGAGACCAAGGTCTTCAAGGAGGGCGTGGTCGATTTGGATGCTGCGGCTCGACGACCGTCGGTCCGCTACGCGACATCTAATGCGGCCAGCATTATTTGATCGCACGAAACGTTACTTAAAAATCTTGACGGTGCCGGCCGGCGCGCTTACAATCGCCGCCGTGCGCTGAGGCTCGGCTGGCCAGCGCCTGGCCAGAAGCTAGCTGGTCCGAGCGCCGCCTGAACCGGCTGATCGCCTCTACTGCGGACGCAGCGCATATCCCGGTGGAGGCTTTTTGTTGCCATGACTCCCTCCCTGACCCCCTTCAGCCATTTTGAAATCATCACGGCCTGCGCGCAGCCGGGCTGCCCGCTGTGCCGCCTGAGCGAGCTGGTGGTTCAGCGCTACCTGGACGCGATGGTGTATGAGTGCGTGAACGACCCGCCCACGCGCGAGCTGCTCACCCGCTCGCAGGGCTACTGCAACGAGCATGCCTGGCGGCTGACGCAGGCCAGCGGCGGCGCGGCGCTGGCGGTGGCGCTGGTTTACCGCAGCCTGTTGACGGATATCGGCTCGGCGCTGGACGGAGCGCGCTACGAGCAGCGGCGCGGCCTGTTCCAGCCGGACAAGGAGGCGCGCAAACGCGTGGCCGCCGGCCTGCCGCCGCGCGCGCTGCAGCCGGAGCTGGGCTGCCCAGCCTGCGCCCAGCGCGACCAGATGGAGGCGCTGGCGGTGCGGTCGCTGGTGGAGGCGCTGGCGCGGCGGGATGCGCCCATGCAGAGCGCGCTGGCGGCCTCGGCTGGCCTGTGCCTGGTGCATCTGCGGGCCGCGTTGGGCGCCTGCGGCAGCGCGGCCGCCTTTGATTTTCTGCGTGACGATGCCCGCCAGCACCTGGCGCGGCTGGCGGCCGAGCTGGCCGAATACATTCGCAAGAACGATTACCGCTTCGTGGGCGAGGCGTTTGGGGCAGAAGCGGATAGCTGGCAGCGAGCCGTGGCAGCCCTGACGGGCACGCGCGGGCTGCGCTGAGGCCAGTGGCGGCGCAGGCAAATTGGAGACAACCCCGCCATGGAGAGCGTGGCGAGCGCCGCTCGCCACGCTCTCCATGGCGGGGTTCAATATCACCAGGCGCATGGCGAGCGGAGAGAGGGTAACTTGGATAAATTTTTGATCATTGGCCTGGGGGGATTTTTGGGGGCGAATGTGCGCTATGTGGTGGGCGGCTGGGTGGCGGAGAAATGGGGCAGCGGTTTCCCGTTTGGCACCTTGCTGATCAATGTCAGCGGCAGCTTTATCCTGGGCGCGTTTACGGCCATCATCACAAGCCGGCTGGCGCTCGACCCGCGCTGGCGGTTGTTCTTTGCCGTCGGCTTTTTGGGCGCCTACACCACCTTTTCCACCTATACGTTTGAAACCATTCAGCTGGTGCTGGCGGGCAGTTGGTGGCCGGCGGTGCTCAATCTATTGGCCAGCAATGCGCTGGGCCTGGGCGCGGCCCTGCTGGGCGTGGCGCTGGCGCGCAACTTATAATCTCGTATCGGCTGAGCCGGGCGGCGCGGATGTTCCAGGGTGAGCAAGGAAATCAAGGA
>JAYTFQ010000774.1:0-3233 GCA_043734225.1 Anaerolineales bacterium
CGCAACCCTTTTTGTTTGGTTTATTGAGAAAAGCTATTGCTGCTGCCCCACCCCGTAATCCACCTCGCACGAGCCGGCCAGGCAGGCCAGCTCCTGGGCGGCGGTGGTGAGGTCTTCGGATTCGTAGTAGAAGAGCTTGGAGAAGTCGATAACGGGGAAGAGCGGCACCAGCCGCTCGAACTCTTCGCGGCTGATCTCGGTGTAGGGCATCTGGGCATATAGGGCGTCAAAGGCCGGCAGGAAGGTCATACCGCCGATGATGTCGTGGTGGTCCCAGGTCCACTTGATGATATCCAGCACTTCATCGGCGTGATAGGTGATGGTGACGCTGGGGTTGTGCTCGGTCCAGCGGGTCTTGTTCTGCAGCCAGTATTCGCACTGCTGCAGGGCGGTGCGGTCGTTGCGCGTGATGGCGGCGTCGGGCGCCTTCACCGGGAAGTGGATGACCCAGGTGTTGGCGTTTTCGGGCGTCTGGCCGTTTTCGGGGTCCATGGGCACGCCGACGTCCTTGAGGACCTTGTAGATGGGCGTATGCGCGCCGACGCGGACGTTGCGGATGTAATACGGCGCCCAGCGGGTGTGGATGCCGGGCGAGCAATCGAACAGCTGCGACGAGTTACCGGACGGCTTGACGCAGGTGACGGCCACCGAGGCGTTGATGCCGAGCGTGGCAGCGGTGGCGCGGTTGACGTCCACCGCCACCGACCGCATCTGCTCCTGAACGCGCGGGTCCTGGGAGACAGGGCTGTCGAGTTGGCCGTTGATGTCCACGCCCAGCAGCCGCTCTTCCTCGCAATTGTCCTGCCACTGCTTGCGCAAGCCGGGGAAATAGGTGGCCATGGACTGAATGGTGCCGATAATACTGGCGATCTCCACCTTCTCGCGCAGGGTTTCCACGGTGTCATCTGGGCGGGCAATAGCGATGGACAGGTTGCAGAACTGGAACGGGCGCAAAACAATTTCGCCGCAAGGATTGGTGCCGAAATCCGCCGCCAGGCGCCGCTCGGGCTTGGTGGCCAGCGTCGATTGGCGGTTGAAGATGCCCGGCTCCCCGCGCCCGCCTTCCACCATTTCCAGCATCTGGCGGGCGAGCTCGGTCTGTGTCAGGCCGCGCTCGGGCCAGACGACAGAGTTGTTGGCGTTCCAGCGCTGGCTGTTCTCGCGCTCGAAGTCGCCGTCCTTGGAGTGGCGCATCTCTTCGTCGTCGTAATCGAAGAGCGAGATCATGGCGGTGCGGCGCATGCCGCCGGAGACGGCGGCGTTGCCCACGGCGCACATCATGTCGTGGGCATCAATCGGCCGGATGAAGCTGCCCTGACGCGCCAGCAAGCGGGCGCGCACAAAGTCGAGCATAGCGCGGAACGGCTCGGGGCCGGAGGCGCGCCCGCCCTTGGTGCGCAGCGCGGCTCCGGCCGGGCGCAGCTGCGTCAGATCAAACTTAATGTCCGCGCCGTCGAACCAGGTTTGGAAGCCGGTGCGCAGCGCGTCGGCCCAGCCCTCGGCCGAATCGTCGACCACATGCACGCCGGCTTTGCGGCCAGTCTGGCGGCGCACGCGCGCGAAGTTCTCGATGTAGCGGCTTTCAACCGAGTAGCCCACGCCGCAGCCGCTCATGGAGATGATCATGGCCTCCACGAACGAGTCAATACTGTCCACGGGCTGATAGGAGCAATTGTAGATGGTGATGTTATTGCGGCGCGCGGCCGGGCCGGCCATGGCCAGCAGGCGCATGGAGGTCATGGCGCGCATTTCCAGCATGGCACGGCGGATGCGCTCGTAGGTTTCGCCCGGCAGGCGGGAGAACGACAACTCGCGCAAATAATCCACGGCCCGGTCGACGGTCTCAATCCAGGTCTCGCGCCGGCCCAGGTCGTAGTTGAAGCGCGAATACTTGTCGTAGAACTGGAACTTCTGCAGCTGGGTGGGGAAATAGGCGTCCGAATCGGCGAAGGCGGCGCGCACCGGCTCGGGGATGGGGCGCTTCTCGCGCATCTTGGCGTGCTCGGCGCGATACAGAATGTAATGCTTGGCGGCCTCATATTCGCCGGCGGCCTGCAGCACCATTTCGACAATGTCCTGCACCTGCTCCACCGTCGGCTGGCTGTATTTGGCCGAGACAATATTGACTACTTGCTGAGTCAGATCGAAAGCGGTCATCGCCGGCTTATGGCCCACGCTGGCGAAACATTTGGCAATCGCGACTTCAATGCGCTCGCTCTCGAAAGGCACCAACCGGCCGTCACGTTTGAGGATGGAGCCGGGCAGCATAACCATGTCCGGCAGCAGGCTCATCATTTGGGGCGAGCCGTCTCCATTTTTCCCATTCGAATGACCGTCCGCGCGCTTCGAGGTTTCCAGCATGGCTTTCTCTCCCTTAACCAACAGTGTTGGATTGTAACGAATCACAAACCGCGCCCGGCAGGCCGAGTCGGACTCGGCGCAGCCAGGCGCTGGCCTTACTCAGCTCTCAAGTAGCTGATCTATTTCATTTCGAATAGACTTTAGGTCGTCCAGCCCGAGGTAAACAATGGCGTAACGGATGTACGCCACGTGATCCATCTCTTTCAAACCCTTAATCACCATATCGCCCACGATCCGGCTCGACACTTCTACTTCACCCATGGTTTGCAGCGTGGCTTCGATCTCGCCGACCAACCGCTCAATATCTGCCGCTGAAACCGGGCGCTTGGCGCAGGCGATGCGGATGCCGCGCAGCAGCTTCTCCCGGTCAAATTCTTCGCGATTGCCGTCCTGTTTGACCAGGGTCGGCGTGGCCAGCACAGCGCGCTCGTAGGTGCTAAAGCGTTGACCGCATTTCAGACACTTGCGCCGCCGCCGCACCCCACCGCGCGCGTCGTGGTTGGTGTCAATGACATTTGAATCCGCTTCGCCGCAATAGGGACAACGCATTAATGCTCTTCAGGCAAGCTCCACGCTAAACGCCTAGCCGCGTGTGCGCCCCCCGAGACACTGGCGCTACACCCTAAGCCCCGACAAAACCGCCACATATGGGCTTATTGTCACAAGCACGCCAATATTTGGCGTCTCACCGGGTCTTCAATATAACAAACTTTGAATCGGGAAGCAAGTGGGCAATGGGCCAGATCAAGATGTTTTAAGGTTAAAAAACAAGGCTGCGAAAAAGCCCTGTTCGTACGAATGTTCTGGAAATCGAGCCCGGTAGGCGAGCGCCGCGAAGCATTGACCGATAAGGCGAAACGCGGTCGGGCGGC
>JAYTFQ010000775.1:0-3593 GCA_043734225.1 Anaerolineales bacterium
AGGAGTGGTACAACAAGCGCAACCGCAAGCTGCGTTCCAACCATCCGCGCGACATTTTGGAGCAATTGCTAGACATTTCCTCGTACCTGAACGTTGAGCCGAGCATGACCAAAGATTTGCTCGACCGCGCCTGTGAGAGTTACTTCGTAGAGCTGTAGTGGCGGCCGGCCTCAAACTCGCCAACCTATACCCGCGCAGCCCGCTGGTCTTCGGCCACCGCGGCGCGTCGGCGTTTGCGCCCGAGAACACATTGGCGGCCTTCCGGCTGGCGCTGGAGCAGGGCGCGGACGGCGTGGAATTGGACGTAATCCTGTCGGCTGACGGCGTGCCGGTGGCGATCCACGACGACACCCTGGACCGAACCACCACCGGCCGCGGCTCGGTGAGCCGCCTGACCCTGGCCGAGTTGAAACAATTGGATGCCGGCTACCGGGCGCGCTTCGGAGCGCAATTCCCCGCCGAGCCCATTCCCACACTGGCTGAGGTGTTCGAAGTCTGCGGCGACCAGACGATCATCAACATCGAGCTGAAGCATGACCACTCACCTGGCCGGCAACTGGCGGCTCGTGTGGTCGAGCTCATCCACGCTTATGGCCGGCAGGGGCGGGTGATTGTTTCCTCATTTCAGTTCAGCAGCCTGGGGCGGCTGAAAGCGCTTGACCCGGCCCTGCCAGTGGGTTTGCTGTATATGGCGCCCGTCTTCGGGCCACGCCTGGCGCAATGCCTGGCCCGCCGGCTGCCACATGAGGCGCACCACCCGCCGGCGGCCGGGCTGACCGCCGGAGAAATTGCTTGGTGTCACCAGCAGGGCTTGCGCGTTAACGCATGGACGGTCGACGACGAGGACGGGTTGCGCCGGTTGGCCCTGGCCGGCGTAGACGGGCTGATTACCAACCGGCCTGACGTGGCTGTAAAGGCGCGCGCGAGCTTATGAGATTGTTCCAGAAATAGCGACGGGTGCCGAGTTTTGCCCGGCACCCATTTTTATTTCCGGACCCTGCTAAGGCGTGGCCGTGACCGGCACGGCGGAGGCGGTCGGCGCTGGCACGGCCCCGTTTTGGCCCGACAAAATGCTGATGGCCTTATCCAGCTGTGGATCGCGGCCAGCGGCCCGATCATTAGCCGTGAGCGGCACTGACACAGTGGGCGTCAGGCCGACTTTGTCGATCGTGCGGCCCAGCGGCGTCAGCCAGCGGGCAATCGTCACGCGGATGAAGCCGCCATTGTCGCCCAACTGGTGGATCTGCTGCACGGTGCCCTTGCCATACGAGGTGACCCCGACCAGGCTGCCGCGCTGATCGTCTTGTATGGCGCCGGCCAGGATCTCCGAGGCGGAGGCCGAACCCCCGTCAATGAGCACGACCATCGGCAAGCTGGTGGCGCTGCCGCCGTTGGTGGCGTTATAGACTTGCTCATGGCCGTCGCCGTAGTGCACCTTCAGCACCACCTGGCCGCCCGGCAAGAACTGGGAGGCCACCTCGATGGCGGTGTCGAGATAGCCGCCAGGATTATTGCGCAGGTCCAGGATCAGGCTGTGCGGCTGCTGCTGAAGAAGGGTGGCCAGCGCGCTCTTCACTTCGCTGCCGGTGTTGGTGCCAAAGGCGTTGATCTTGAGGTATGCCACGCTGCCCGAGAGCATTTTGCTCTCCACTGAGGGCACATTGATTTGGGCGCGCGTGACGTCAAACTCCAATGCCTTGTCGCTGCCCTTGCGGATAATCGTCAGGTGGACCTTGCTGCCCGCCGGCCCGCGCACCAGCGAGATAGCCTGCAGTTCATCCATAGTGGTGACGTCGGTGCTGTCCACTTTGACGATCAAGTCGCCGCCCTTGAGTCCGGCAGTTTCGGCCGGCGAGCCGGCGAAGGTCGAGACGATCAGCAGGCCGCCGCTGCCCTTATCGACGAAGGCGCCAATGCCATCGAGTTGGCCGCTGAGGGTGGAGTCGGTGACCGCATGTTCCTGCGTCGTCTCGTACAGGGTGTGCGAGTCGCCCAGGGCGCCCAGCATGCCGCGGATGGCGCCCTGCATCAAGGCGCTATCCTTCACCGGCTGATCGACGTATTCCTGGTGCACAATCGTCCAGGCCCGCCAGAAGGGCACAAAGGTGGTTTGCAAGCTGGCCGGTGTGCCTCCGGCTGCGGTGGGCAAACCCAGCGCCGGCAGCCCGGGAATGCCGGGCAGCACAAAGCCGGGTTGGGCCGTGATGTGCCCGGCCGCGAAGCCGCCCACGAACAACAGCGTCCCAAAAAAGACGGTGATCACCGTCGTAATAAACGTCCGCAGCGCATGGTTCATGCCAGCTCCTCTCAATCCCTACCGCCGAATGTCATACTCACTATCTTACATGGCGCGCATAAGAGTCAAATGAGATAAACACAGGCGGAATCAAAACCGCGCGGCTGAGCAGCCGCGCGGTTGATGTTCTCGCTGGCTATTGCGTGACCGTCAGCGTGCCGACCATGCCGGCCGCCTGATGGCCGGGGGTGTCGCAGTAGAACTGGTAAGTGCCGGCCGCGGAGGGCGTGAAAGTAAAATCCGCCGTAGCGCCGCCCTGGACGTTCTCCTGCTTGACGCTCAGGGCATCAATGACAAAGGTATGCATCAGGGTGCCTTTATTGGCCATGACCACGTGAATCGGCTGGCCGACTTTGCCGGTGATGGTGTTGGGGTCGTACTTGAAGTTGTCGCCGGCATTGATGTTAACTGTCTGGGCAACCGCCGCGGGGCTGCCGCCGCTGCTGCAGGCTGCCAGAGCCATGGCCAGCGCCAATCCGCAGGAAATCCTCAAGGCATACTTGCATCTCACTTCATTGCTCCTTCGTTGCAGTAATGGGTCGATTGGATCGAAGAAATTCTATCGCCAGACAGCGGGGATGACTACCTGTCCAGGAGCGGGGCGGTATTTCCGCACCGCCCCTGGAAAAACGCGATCTTAGTGTCGGAAGGCGGAGCGCCCCGGATACTCGGCCCGGTCGCCCAATTCTTCTTCGATGCGAAGCAGTTGGTTGAATTTTTCCACGCGCTCACCACGGGCGGTGGCGCCAGTCTTAATCTGGCCGGTGCGCATGCCGACCACAAAGTCGGAGATAAAGCTGTCGACTGTCTCGCCGCTGCGATGTGACACCACCGCGGTCCAGTCGTTGGCGGTGGCCAGCCGGATGGAGTTGATGGTCTCGGTCACCGAGCCGATCTGATTGAGCTTGATCAGCACGGAATTGCTGACATCGGCATCGATGCCGCGCTGGATACGCTCGACATTGGTGACGAATAGATCATCGCCCACCAGTTGTGTGCTGCCGCCCAGACGCTGGGTCAGGGCTTTCCAGCCGTCCCAATCATCTTCGGCCACGCCGTCCTCAATGGACACGATGGGGTATTTGGCCCGCCAGCCGGCGTACATGTCAATCAGCTCGCCGGCGCTGAGCTGCATGGTGTCCGACAGGCGATATTTGCCGTCCTTGAAGAATTCGCTGGCGGCCGGGTCCAGCGCGATGCCCAGGTCTTGGCCCGGGCGATAGCCGGCCTTCTCCATGGCTTCAGTCAGGATTTGCAGCACGTCTTCCAGCGAGGTGAAGCTGGGAGCAAAGCCGCC
>JAYTFQ010000776.1:0-4420 GCA_043734225.1 Anaerolineales bacterium
CTAGCCCAGAGCGCACCCGGTCGTAGACCGGAAGCTCCAGGCGGGGCTTGCGAACACAGCCGCCGGTACAGAAAAACCTACCCTTGTGAGATGGGGGCCGGGGGGACCCAGCACCTGATGTTCTGGGCAGGTGTGAGGGACAGCCACCAAACAAAAAGCGGGCCACGCCTGGGAGGCGCGGCCCGCTTTCCTGTAGCGGGTATTAGGCGAAAGCCGGCACGGGCTCAGCCGCGGGGGCCGCGGCCGGATCGGCCGCCTCGGCGTTTTCGAACTGGCTGTTGTACAGGTTGGCGTAGAAACCGCCGCGCTTCAGCAAGTCGAGGTGGGTGCCCTGCTCCACGATGTCGCCGTTGTTCATCACCAGGATCAGGTCGGCATTGCGGATGGTGGACAGGCGGTGGGCGATGATGAAGCTGGTGCGGTTATGCATCAGCGCGTCCATGGCGTTCTGGATCAGCACTTCGGTGCGGGTATCCACCGAGCTGGTGGCTTCGTCCAGGATCAGGATCTTGGGGTCGGCCAGGAAGGCGCGGGCGATGGTCAGCAACTGCTTTTGCCCCTGCGAGACGTTGGAGGCTTCTTCGTCCAGCACCAGGTTGTAGCCGTTGGGCAGCGTGCGCACAAAGTGATCGGCGTGGGCGGCGCGGGCGGCGGCCATCACTTCCTCGTCGGTGGCGCCCAGGCGGCCATAGCGGATGTTCTCCATGATGCTGCCGTTGTACAGCCAGGCATCCTGCAGCACCATGCCGAACTGGCCGCGCAGATCGTGGCGCGTGACGTCGCGGATGTCGTGGCCGTCGACGCGGATGGCGCCGCTGGTGACGTCATAGAAGCGCATCAGCAGCTTGACCATGGTGGTCTTGCCGGCGCCGGTGGGGCCGACGATGGCAATGCGCTGGCCGGGCTGGATGTTGGCCGAGAAATCGTTGATGACGATCTTGTCCGGGTTGTAGCCGAAGTGGACGTGATCGAACTCCACATGCCCGGCCACCGCGCCCAGGTTGACCGGGTCGGCGGCTTCGGCAACTTCCTCGGGCTCGTCCAGGAACTCGAACACGCGCTCGGCGGCGGCGGCGGTCTGCTGGAAGATGCTGGAGGCCTGGGCGATCTGGGTGATGGGCATGGTGAACTGGCGCACGTACTGGATGAAGGCCTGAATGTCACCGATGCTGATGCTGCCCCGGATGGCCAGCGCGCCACCCAGGATGGCGACGGCCACATAGCCCAGGTTGCCCACAAAGGTCATGATCGGGAACAGCAGCCCGGAGAGGAACTGCGACTTCCAGGCCGTGTTATACAGCGTGGCGTTGTACTCGTCGAACTTCGCCACGCTCTTGGCCTCGCCGTTGAAGGCGCGCACCACCAGGTGGCCGGTGTACATCTCCTCGATGTGGCCGTTGACGTGGCCCAGGTAGTCCTGCTGCTGCTTGAAGTACTTCTGCGACTGGCCGATGACCAGCGCCATCAGGCCCAGCGAGAGCGGGATGATGACGAAAGCCACCAGGCTCATCACCCAACTGATGGACAGCATCATGATCGTCACGCCGATGACGCTGGTGAGCGAGGTGATGATCTGCGACAGGCTCTGGTTGAGGGTCTGGCTGACGGTATCCACGTCGTTGGTGACGCGCGAGAGCACTTCGCCGTGGTTGGTGCCGTCGAAGTAGCGCAGGGGCATGCGGTTGATCTTTTCCGAAATGTCCTTGCGGAAGCGGTAGGTGACCTTCATTGACACCCCGGCCATGATCCAGCCCTGGATGTAGGCGAAGACGGTCGAGAGCACATACAGCCCGAGCATGAGCAGGGCGATATTGCCGATGTAGGCAAAATCGATGCCGGCGCCGGAGCCAGTGAGCTGGCCGATGACGCCTTCAAACAGCCGGGTGGTGGCCAGGCCGAGCACCTTGGGGCCGACCACGGTGAAGACCGTGGAGGCGATGGCGAACAGGATGGCGACGCCCAGCGACAGCCGGTAAGCGCGCAGATAGCTGAACAGTTTGCGAACGGTGCCCTTGAAGTCGCGGGCCTTTTGCACGCCCAGCGGGCCGCCCCCCATCGGGCCGCCCCCCATCGGCCGGCCGACCGGGGTGACCTTGCCTTGCGGTTTAATACTCGGTTGGGTGCTCATGAGGCTAATTCCTCCGCGCTGAGCTGAGACAGCGCGATTTCACGATAAGTTTCGCAGTCTTGCATCAATTCGTCGTGCGTGCCCTGGCCGACGATCTGGCCTTCGTCCATGACGATGATCTGCTCGGCGGTCTTGATGGTGGAGATGCGCTGGGCGACGATCAGCACGGTGCTGCCGCCGGTGGTTTCCTTCAGGGCATGGCGCAGGGCCACATCGGTCTTGTAATCCACCGCCGAAAAACTGTCGTCAAAGATGTAGATGGGCGGCTGCTTGACCAGCGCGCGCGCAATGGACAGGCGCTGGCGCTGGCCGCCGGAGACGTTGCTGCCGCCCTGGGAGATTTCGGTGGCCAGGCCTTGCGGCTTTTCGGCCACGAAGCGCGCCGCCTGGGCGGTGCGCAGCGCCAACTGGATGTTGGCCTCGCTGGCGTTCTCGTCGGCATAGCGCAGATTGGATTCAATCGTGCCGGTGAACAGGTTGGCCTTTTGCGGAATGTAGCCGATCTGGTCGCGCAGGTCGTGCTGGGTGACTTCGCGGATGTCGGTGCCATCCAGCAGGATGGCGCCGCCCGAGACGTCATAGAAGCGCGGGATAAGGTTGACGATGGTGGATTTGCCCGAGCCGGTGCTGCCGATGAAGGCGGTGGTCTGGCCGGGGTGGGCGGTGAAGTTCAGGTTGTGCAGCACGTCCTCGTCCGCGCCCGGATAGCGGAAGGAGACGTTGCGGAACTCGATGGTGCCGGCCACGGGCGTCTTGAGCGCCAGCGGGGACCTGGGGTCCTGAATGGCGGGTTCGGTCTCCAGCACGTCGGCGATGCGACCAGCGGAGACGGCGGCGCGGGGCACGATGATGAACATGAACGACAGGAACAGGAAGGCGAACACCACCTGCAGCGCGTACTGCATGAAGGCGATCATATCGCCGACCTGGATGCTGCCATTGGCCACCTGGTGCGCGCCGATCCAGATGATGCCGACGGTCAGGACGTTCATCACCAGCATCATGGCGGGCAGCATGCCGGCCATCACCCGGTTGACGAACAGGTTGGTGCTGGTGACATCGCGGTTGGCCTGGTCGAAGCGCCGCTCCTCAAAGGCCTGAGTGTTGAAAGCGCGGATGACCATCATGCCGGCCAGGTTCTCGCCCGTCACCAGGTTCAGCCGGTCGAGCAGCTTCTGCATGACGGCGAAGCGCGGCAGGGTGATGGAGAAGACCAGCACGATGAAGCCGATGAGGACCAGCACGGCCACGGCGATCATCCACGACATGGAGGCGCTGGTGCGCAGGGCCATGATGATGGCGCCCACGCCCATGATGGGCGCGTAGAAGGCCATGCGGATGACCAGCATCACGGTGGTCTGGATCTGGGTGATGTCGTTGGTGGAGCGGGTGACCAGGGATGAGGTGGAGAACTTATCGATCTCGGCCTTGGAGAAGCTTTCCACCTTGCGGAAGACGTGCCGGCGCAGATCGCGCGCCAGGCCGGCGGCGACCAGGGCCGAGACGTAGCCGACGGCGATGGTGCTGGCGCCGGAGACCAGCGACAGCAGCAGCATCAGCGCGCCGATGCGCAGGATGGTGCCGTTCTGCAGGCCAGCCGTATCCATGCCCAGGGCCGTGTACTCGGCGCGCACGACGGTGATGGAAGCCTGGGTGACCTGCTTTTGGCCGAGCACGCTGAACTTTTGGGTGGCGCTGTCCAGCAGCTTCAGGCGCGCATCCGCCGGCAGTTTGGCCAGCAGCGCGAACAGATCGGTGCCGGGCGGCAGCTTGGAGAGATCAAAGCCGCCCGGCCCCTGCCCGAGCGCGGCGGCCTTGGAGGGATCGGCCATGGCTTGTTCGATGCCGCCGACCACCAGCCAGGCCATGGATAGGATCGGGTTGAGCTGGTCAATCTCGGCCGGGGTGACCGGGGTGAGCACGTACACCGCGCCATTGGCCAGCGCCGGATAGCGCTTCAGGTCCGCGGCGTAGTCGGGCGAATTCTTGTCCACCAGGGTGTAATGCCGCAGGACCGCGGCCTTATCGGCGTCGCTCATGAAGAGCGTCAGCCGGTCCATCTCGCTTTGGCGCACGGCCTGGGCCACCGCGCTTTCCACGCCGCCCTGCTGAATGCCCACATTCACAATTTTCGACAAAAAATCCGGCAGGGATAGGTCGCTGACCGCCTGCACAAACAGCAGGACGATGGCGATGATTAACAAGGCAATAAATGGCTTCAGATACTTCGCTAAACGCACCATACTCGCATTCTTTCCTTTCTGATGTTTTGGCCGCATGGGATGCCGCGGT
>JAYTFQ010000777.1:0-6235 GCA_043734225.1 Anaerolineales bacterium
GCCATCTCAGCCTCCTGTCCGGGCAAAGCGGGCGGCCAATTTTTGGAAGAAGCCTTTGTTGTCGTCCAGCGGCGGGAAGGGCACTTCCTCGCCGCGCAGCCGCCGAGCAATGTCGCGATAGGCTTGCCCAGCGCGGTTATGGTCGTCCATCGCCGCCGGCGTGCCGCGGTTTGTAGATACCAGGATGCCCTCGTCCTCCGGCACCACGCCGATCAGCGGGATGGCCAGGATGTCCAGCACGTCCTCGGTGCTCAACATGTCGCCGCGCTTGACCATCTCGGCCTTCACCCGGTTCAAGATCAGGTGGCCGGGGCCTTTTTCTTCGGCCTCGATCAAGCCGATGATCCGGTCGGCATCGCGCACGGCCGAAACCTCCGGATTGGTGACGATCAGCACCTGGTCGGCGGCCGCGATGGAATTGCGAAAGCCGCGCTCGATGCCGGCCGGCGAGTCGATCATGATCCAATCAAACTCAGGCCGCAGCTCATTGCAGATTCGGATCATGTCCGACGGGCTGACGGCTGCCTTGTCACGCGTCTGGGCCGCCGGGATCAGGTGCAGCTCCGGCAGGCGCTTGTCTTTGATCATCGCCTGTCTCAGTCGCGCCCGGCCTTCCACCACATCCACCAGATCGTAGACGATCCGGTTCTCCAGGCCCATCACCACGTCCAGGTTGCGCAGCCCAATGTCGCCGTCAATGCACACCACCCGGTCGCCCATGGCCGCCAGCGCCACGGCAATATTCGCGGTGGTGGTGGTCTTGCCGACCCCGCCCTTGCCCGAAGTGATGGTGAGGACTTTTCCCGTCATCGATCAGGTCTCCGCTTCTTTAACTGAGCCAGGTTCATTTGCTGCGCGCGCTCCAGCGCTCGGCCACGATGCGCCGGTCTTTGATGCGCGCCATCTCCGGCCGGGTCTCGCCCTTGTGCGTCGGCGAGACAGCGATCAAATCGGCGATGCGTAATTGCGTGGGCGATAGGTCCAGCGCGCACACCACGGCGTCCGTATCGCCGTTGGCGCCCGCGTGCACGGTGCCGCGCAGGTGTCCCCACACCACCACGTCGCCATCCGCCACAATTTCGGCCCCGGCGTTCACATCGCCGACCACGATCACGTGCCCCGTGTGCCGTACGCTGCGGCCCGAGCGCAGGGTGCGCCGCAAAAACACGGCTTCTTGCCGCGCTTCCTCGGAATCAACCTCGTGCTCGGGCTGTTCACGCTTGGCCGGCGCGCTGGTGGGCAGCGCCACGTTCAGGCCCAGCGCCTGCGCCGACGATACCGACAGCGGCGAATCGCTCAGGACAGCCCACAAGCTGACGTTGCGATCCGACAGGTCATCTCGCAATCGGCCCAAATCGGCGGCCGACAGTGCTCGGCTGCCCACGGCCAGCGCCAGCTTGGCGCCCTTAAAGAAATCTGCCGTTTGGTCAATACGTGTGAGCAGACCCTGCGCCGTGATCGGCCATGTTTCGCCGTCGCTCACGGTCATGAGCAATCCCTCGCGTATGCCTTTTATCGTTATCGGGTCCGGCATGGGGCAGCGTCCAATCGGGCGGATTATAGCATGGTTACAGAATCCTCTACCTGGCCAAACCCTTCATTTGGCCTCTGTTGCCCATGCCTGGGTCGCGGCCCACCCTCGGCGAGCCTGGCCAGCGGTGCTTTCTAGGGAGGCTTTACCACCAAACCGCGCAGCAGCAGCCGGTCATCCACCGGCACGCCGGCCGCATTCAGCACCGATAGCCGCTCGGAGGTGGACAGCAAATACAACCCGATCTCAACCTGGTAATCGCCGGCCGGCGCGTCCGCCGGCAACTGGATCACGTATGGGTCGGCGATGCGCTCACCCGGCGCCCAGCCGGAGGTGGCGCGCGTGCCCGAGACCGGCCAACGGTCGATCTGCCCATGCACCAGGCCATCCGGGCCGAGCAAATGCACAAATACCGTGTAGTCTGGCGCAACGGCCCGCAACGCCTGCCATTCCAGATCCAGGCTCACGCTGCCGCCCGGCCCGACAGTAGTTGCATTCAATCGGGCCTGGTTGAGCAGGATCTGGTTGTCAAAGTTGACAGCGCCTTCGGCGGCCGCCTGGCCGGCTAACTTAATCAAGGGCAGGGGGCAGGCCGAAGCCGTTGGCGCCAACCAGCCGCAAATGGCCGGGGCGCCCCCACCCAGTGCCAGACTGAAATCGGATCCGGTTTGGGGTGCTGTCAATTGATATTGAACCGGCACAACCGCGCCAACCGGCCAAGCAGCGATGGATTGCATGTCGCCCACCTTATCGGGCGCTGCTGGCCCAGGCACGACCTCGGATTGGTTGGTACGCAGCCAATAGAGTGTCACTGCGAATTTGGCGCCCGGCGCCACGGCTTCCGGAAGGTCATATCCCAGCAGCCAGTTGGGTCCAATCTGGTCGCGGAGCACATGCGGCGGGATTGGGCTCCGAACAGGTGGCCAAATGGAGACAGGGGCCACTGGCGTCCAGGCGGTGTCCGACGCCGTGGCAAACGGCGGCAACAGGGCCACCTGCAGCTGATAGTCGCCCGGCGCCAGGCTGGTCGCCACCGGCAGACTGTAGAAGTCGGATAGGACTTCCCCGGCGCGCCAGGCATTGGTAGGGTAAAGGCCGCTGATTGGCACACTTCCCACGCTTTGCCAGCCGACACGCCCAGCGCCGTCCACCAGGCGCAGGTTTACCAACAGGTTGTCGGCTGGTTGCGAGCGGGCCTGCCACACCAGCGAAACGTTTAACTCGCCCGGTGCAGCGCCCTTTAGGCTCGTTTCGCCTTCCAATGTCGCATAGCCATCGAGCGAGATGTCGGAATTGGCGATTTGTGCAAGCGCTGGCTGCACGCGCAGGCTGGTGAACGTGAATGGCGTCGGAGAAACTTCCACTAGTGGTCCTGCCGACCGTAGCGAATAGCCCGCGCCCAGGCCCGGCAAATAACGGCCCAGGTACACCACCTGTCCGGCGGCGACTCGCTCATCCAACGCCGCGCGGTAACTGGCCTCATCAGGCAGGACGACGATATCCAGGTCTGGCCGCCGGCCCTCGGCAATTTGCAGATAGTCGAGGGGCGCGATTTTCTCCGAATCCGCCAGGATGGCGGCATGTTCAGCCAGCGGCTGGCCGAGCATCAACTCACCGGCCTGCTGCCCCGCCCAGTTGCTCGAGTGGTCCACCGCCGGAAATGTGCGCCAGATGGAGGAAAGGGGCAGCAGGCAGACAGCAGTTAGGAATAGGCTACCCAAAATAGTTCTGGCGGTGCCCGGGGTGGTTGCCATAGGCCGTTTGCCTGGGAGTATTACATTCAGCAGCCATTGCAGTCCCAGTCCCATCAGCACCACGGTAATCAAATGCAAGGGGATGAAGAATGCGCTGAAGTCGGGATCGGGGACGTTGAAGGCCAGTGCGAAATAAAGATAGCCTGCATAAGCCAAACCAAGCGTGCCCATTACGCCAAAGCGCCCAACCCAGGCCTGCGCGCCCACCGGCATGGATGGGTTTGGTGAGCGTAGGCGGCTGAAGATGCCCAGCGCGGCTAAGGCCAGGCCGGCCCAGCCGTACTCGGCGACAATCTTGCCCCACACGATTGGATAACGGCCCAAGTCTTGAAAGGGCAGCCGCCACTGGAAAGCGCCGCGGGCCTCGTTGCCGCTCAGGATATTGAGCAGACCCGCCAGTGACAGCGCCTCGCCGTGGTTGATTGCCGGCCAGCGCAGGGGCAGGTAGAGGTAAACGGAAAGGCCTAGCAGAAAGGAAAGTACGACGAACAACGAACCCCCCGCGAACCCCGCAAGGGGCAGGTGACAGAGGACGGAAGAAGTCCAGCGCGCGCCAGGCGCAACTCGAGCTTGGCGCTTTGAGATGAAACCCATGAGGACAGCAGCCAGAACGGCCGGGGCCAGGAGAAGTGTGGTGAGGTGGTTGGTCAAGCTGAGGCCAAAAACCAAGGCCAGTAAGCACAACCGTAACTGGTAACTGGTAAGTTGTAATCTTGAACTTGTGTGGGGTGCGGAATCGTCGGCCGGGTCCAAAAAGCCGAGCGCCAAATAAAGAATGGCCAAGACAAAGGTCGCGTTGAGCGTGTACACCTCGACCTCAACCGCGCGCGCCCAGAGCGTGGGCGAGACGCCAAAGGTCAGCCCGGCCAGCACGGCCACGACTGGGCTGGCGCCGAGCCGGCGGGAAAGGCGCTCGACCCCC
The DNA here is from genome assembly GCA_043734225.1 of Anaerolineales bacterium. Taxonomy (GTDB): domain Bacteria; phylum Chloroflexota; class Anaerolineae; order Anaerolineales; family UBA6663; genus JAYTFQ01. Next base: position 4,208 of record JAYTFQ010000777.1, read on the forward strand.
ACGCCGGCCAGCGCGCCAAAAAAGGCGGAGGTTATGTTGGCGCGAAACGCCAGGGTGCCTCCCAACGGCAGCAGCGTAAATAGCCGGCCAATCAACATTAGGAGGGGGTAGCCGGAACCATGCGCAATGCCGAGCCGAGCGATGCCAACCTGGAATTCAAACGTATCGGCTTCGCCGACCGCCGGGGCCAGGGTGCGGAGGTACAGCAGAAAAAGAAAGAGAAAAAGAGACAGAGGCAGGAGATACGGCCGTATGTGGCGTGCGCCAGAGCCGGGGCGGATTTCCGGATTCGCTGGTTCAGTTAGCGGCGCCATCCACAGTAGACCGGCGAGCGCCAATGCTCCAAGCAGGAGCGTAAACGAGCGTATCAGGTTTACATCACTGGCCAGCAAGCTGAACAGCGGCAGGGCCAAGGCGATGAATGGCCAGCGCCAGGAGCCAGCCTGACGTTCCGTCAATCGGTGGAGTGCCAGAACGCCAGCCGCGCCGGCGCCGCCAGCCAGTAGGGCGCCCGGCCAGGCGCCGAACGCACCCAGGCGCAGCGGGTCCAGCTCGAACAAGGCGCGCGCGGCGGCCAGGCCAAAGATCGCCCCAGCCAAGGCAGCGGCCATAGCCGTGGTCCATTGGATCAGCCGGCTATCCTGGCCGGGAACCGTCATTGCTGCACGCCTGGCCGGTCCGTCACCACCAGGCTTAGTTGCCGCCCGCGGGTTGGGTGTCCAGCTTCTTCAGCTCAAAATACGCGCGCAGAATGTTGCCGGCGATTGGCGCCGCCATGCGCGAGCCCTCGCCGCCGTGATACACAAACACAATCACCGACACTTCGGGCTTTTCGTACGGCGCGTACAACAGCGTCCAGGCATGCGTTGGGAATGACCCCGGAATGCACCAGCCGCGCGGGTAGGCAAAGGAGTCGCAGTATTCGGCTGTGCCGGTCTTGCCGGCCACGTGCAGGTCGGCCGGCACGTCGATAACCGGCCCCAGTTGCCCATAGATGTTCAAGTTGCCCGAGAGGGTGCCGTCGACCACTGCTTTGCGCATGCCGGCATGCGTGTAGTCCAGAGTGCGCTGCGAAAGCGGCAGGCGGTCTGGGCTGAGCAGCGCCGGCTGGGTCTGAGTGACCACATTCCCCTGGCCGTCCAGGACCTTGTCGATCAAGGTCGGCTTGTACAACCAGCCGCCGTTGATCACGGAGTCGTAAGCATCGATCATTTGCAGCGGGGTCACGTTCACATAGCCTTGGCCGATGACGGCGTTGTACGTATCGCCGGTAGACCAGCTTTCGCCCCACGTGATACGTTTCCAGTCCGGCGACGGGATAAAGCCGGCCAGCTCGCCCGGTAGCTCAATCCCGGTGGTCTTGCCAAAGCCGAAGATGTTCATCCACTTCTCCAGCCCGGTGATTTGCAGACCCTTCAGATTGTCCGCCGCGTAGCCGCCGCCCACCTTATAAAAATACACGTTACACGATTGGGCGATGGCAGTGACGAAGTCGACCAGGCCGTGCCCGGTGCGTTTCCAGCACACGAAGTCACGGTTGTGCCCGGGATCATTGGGGTAATACGCATCCTTGATCGTGATCTTGCCCGGGTCCATGATCTTGCGTTCCGGGTCGATGACGTTCTCTTCCAACACGCCCGAGGCCGTGACGATCTTGAACACCGAGCCCGGCGGCACCAGCACGTTGACGGCATGGTTCAACAGTGGGTACATTGGATCAGCCGGCAAATTGTGGCTGGGGTCTCCCGCCAATTGCGAGTAGTAATTGAAGTCAATCGAACGCGCGAAGCGGTTATTGTCAAACGACGGCCAGGAGACCATCGCCAGAACCTTGCCGTTGTTGGGGTTCATGACGATGGCGACCCCGGCAAAGGCTTCGGTATGGCCCAGGTAGCTGTTGACGTAGCCGATTTGCTGGGTCAGCGCTGCCTCAGCCGCCGCTTGCAGGCGTGAGTCGATTGTCAGTTGGACGCTCTGGCCTGGCACTGTCTGGGTCTCAATGCCCAGAACGCGCAGCACCTGGCCGCC
>JAYTFQ010000778.1:0-3103 GCA_043734225.1 Anaerolineales bacterium
GGGGCGTTCTAGTGAACGCCCCTACGCCGGCCTATCCAGGTCGGGTTTGTCTCGATTTACGCCGCCGGGGCGGCCTCGCCAGCCTTCTTCTCGGCTGCCTTCTTCTTCTTGGACAAACGCTTGCCGGCGGCCGCGTCGGAGGTCTTGGTCGAGGTATGGCGCAGGGCCGAGGCTGCCTTGGCCTCGGCGGCCAGAACATCGGCCGTCTCACCAGCCTTAAAGCGCTCGAAGCGCGCCATGGTGCCCACCGCCCGGAACAACCGCTGCACCGACTCGCTCGGCTGGGCGCCGTTCTTCAGCCACTGATAAATGCGCGCCTCATCCATCTCGATGGTGGCGGGCTGGGTGCGCGGATTGTAGTTACCCAGGTTTTCGAGGAACCGGCCATCGCGCGGGTGCTCATGCTCGGCGGCGACGATACGAAATGCTTGCTGGGCCTTGGAGCCCACTTTGCGCAGACGCAAACGAACCATAGTGCAACTTCTCCTTGTTTTCGGTTAGCGAGCACGAGGCAAGCCGGGAATGCCGCGGCGATTGCCCAATTGCTTCATCATCTTCTGCATGTCTTTGAACTGCTTGACCAGCTGGTTGACCTCGTAGACCGTGGTGCCCGAGCCGGTGGCGATGCGCCGCTTGCGGCTGCCGTTGAGCACGTCCGGGTTGCGCCGCTCGCGTGTGGTCATCGATTGAATGATGGCCTCGGTGCGCTTCATCTGCTTTTCGGCGTCCTGCTCGTCGATCTGCATCTTGGCCGCGCCCATGCCGGGGATCATCCCCAGCAATTGGCCGATGGGGCCCATCTTGCGTACTTCCTTAATTTGCGACAGGAAGTCTTCCAGCGTGAAACTGCCGGAAACCAGCTTTTCAGCGGCTTTGAGCGAATTTTCGCGGTCGAGGTTGGCCTCGGCCTTCTCAATCAGGCCCAGGATGTCGCCCATGCCCAGGATGCGCGAGGCCACCCGGCCGGGGTCGAACACTTCCAGCGCATCCGTTTTCTCGCCGGTGCCCAGGAACTTGATCGGCACGCCGGTGACAGAGCGCATCGAGATGGCGGCGCCGCCGCGAGCATCGCCTTCGATCTTGGTCAGCACCAGGCCGGTGAGCCCAATTTTCTTGTGAAAGCCTTCGGCGATGCGCACCGCTTCCTGGCCGGTCATGGCATCCGCCACCAGCAGCGTTTCCACTGGCTTGGTGCGGTCGCGGATGGATACCAGCTCGTCCATCAGCGCCTCATCGATCTGGCGCCGGCCGGCGGTGTCGATGATGATCACCGTCATGCCCTGCTTCTCGCCAGCTTTCACAGCTTGCGCGGCTACCTCGGGCGGGCTGGTGTTGCCGGTGAACACGGGCACGTCAATCGCCGCGCCGAGAGTCTGCAATTGCTGTACGGCCGCCGGACGCTGCAAGTCGGCCGCCACCAGCAGCACACGCTCGCCCAGGCCGCGCAGCTTGCTGGCCAGCTTGGCCGCCAGGGTGGTCTTGCCGGCGCCGTTCAGGCCCACCAGCAGGATCACGCGCGGCTGCGGGCCTTTCAAATTGAGCCGGCCCGGCTCGCCCAGCGTGGCGACCAGCTCCTCGTTGACGATCTTGACGACCTGCTGGGCCGGGTTCAGCGCGCGCGAGACCTCGGCGCCAATGGCGCGAGCCCGCACCCGGTCAAGAAAGTTCTTAACGACCGAGAAATGGACGTCGGCTTCCAGCAGCGCCAGCCGCACTTCGCGCAGCGCGCTGTCGACGTCACTCTCGGACAGCTTACCGCGGCGGGTAAGGTTGTCGAGCGTGCCCTGGATTTTTTCGGAAAGTGTCGAAAACATTTGTCTCTGACCCTAAACGCAGAAACAGCCCGCGTAACCCAGGTCGGAGTCCCATTGGGGGCTGCGCCGGGTGCCGGCTGGCGTTAGCAATTTCACGGAAAAACTCTCGTCAACGGACACTTGCGCCTGCGCACGCTTCGCGAGTGCAGGTGTGGAACGGATATTGCTAGGACTGTTGACGCGGCATGTTGGCCGGGTGAAATCGTATTAGCGAAAGCAATTCTAACAAGCCGCGCTTGATCCGTCAAGGGAGAGACGCTTTGTTACAATGAGAACCGTGACGAACACCCCGCCCTACCCCAAGCGCGGCACTCCGGTGCGCCGCGGGATGCCTGCGCCGCTATATGGCACCCCATCCGCCGGCCTGGCGGCCCGGCCGGCGCGCTATCCCCGCCGCCGGAGCGGGCTGGGCGCGTACTTGCGTGGTGTCGCCATCGGCTTTGGGGGCGGCACGCTGGTGCTGGGCCTGCTGACCGCGGCGCTGATTGTGCTGATGCTCGCGCCGAACGGCCGGACGAATATCCTGCTGCTGGGGCTGGACCGCCGGCCCGACGAGCAAACCACGGCCGTGCGCAGCGACACCATGATCCTGCTGACGGTCAATCCCCAGATGCGCTATATCGGGATGCTGTCGATCCCGCGCGACCTGTACGTCACCCAGCCCGACGGCGGCACGGACCGGATTAACACCGCCTATTTTTTCGGCGAGCTAGCCGCGCCTGGCACCGGCCCGGCCATGGCCATGCAGGTGGTGCGCGCCAACTTTGGCGTCAGCGTGGCGCGCTATGTGCGCGTGGACCTGGCCGGCTTTGTCAACGTCATCGACGCCCTGGGCGGCATCGACCTGAACGTGCCCGATCCGCTAGTCGACGACGAATACCCCACCTATGATTATGGGACGACCACGGTCAGTTTTGACGCCGGCCAGCAGCACATGGACGGCGAGCGCGCCCTGGCCTATGCCCGCATCCGGCATGGGTCGTCCGACTTGCAGCGCGCCGAGCGGCAGCAGCGCGTGATTGTGGCCGCCTTGCAAAAGCTGCTCTCGCCGCTCACCTGGCCGCGCCTGCCGCTGGTGGCCGCCGCCGTGGCCCACTCGGTCGACACCAACCTCAGCCCGCTGGAGATCGCGCGCCTGGCGCCCACGCTGTTATGGGTGGGACCGAGAAAAATCGACAGCCGCGTGATCGAGGGCGATATGGTCCAGCCCACCATCACCGACGGCGGCGCGGACGTGCTGCTGCCGGTAAGGGACGCCATCAACCCGCTGCTGCTGAGCATGTTCGGGC
>JAYTFQ010000779.1:0-9499 GCA_043734225.1 Anaerolineales bacterium
CACCTCCGGGTTGCCGTGCGAGGCCACAAACCCGCCCTGGCCGGCCAGCCCGGCCAGCGCCTCGGTGCCCGAACCCGGCACCACCGACCAGCCCGCCTCGGCCAGCCCGGTCACCACATCGTAGCTGCCGGTCACCTGCAGCACGAAGCTGCCCGCCCGCCCGGCCAGTTGGCCGATGATCTGCTCCAGCCCCACGTAGTGCGCCGAGCCCTGGCTGTCATAGGTGGTCAGCGTGTGCGAGGTGCCCTGGCCGCTGATATCGCCCTGGTAGGTCTTGGTCACCGCGGCATGCGTCAGCTTGGCGCCGGCCACTTCCTTCCAGTTGCGGCCATCCCAGGTCTTCTCGTCCCAGCTCTGCACCGTGAATTTCGCGAGTGCCTGTGTCGTCATGAATTGCCCTTTCTACCCGCCCGCCATGGCGCCCACCACCCGCAGCGGCTCGGTGCCAGCGGCCACCTCGGCCGGCAGCGGCGCTTCCAGCCCCTGGTGGCTCAGGTCTTGCCCGCAGGCAAAGAAGCGGATGAAGTCGCGCCGCCGCTGGCTGCCATGGTCGCGGATGGTGCCGCGCAGCATAGGGTACTGCGCCTCCAGCGCGTCCAGCACCGCCCCGATGGTTATCTCGCCCTCCAGCGGCAGCGCCACCTCCTTGTCCACCCGCGCCAGGTTGCGCAGATGATAGGGCAGCACCACCCGGATCATGGCAGGGTTTGCACTTCCACCGAATACACGGCCGGCAAATCGCTCACGATTGGCGTCCAGCTATCGCCCGAGTTGGACGAGCCATACACCTGCCCGCCGGTGGTGCCGAAGTACAGGCCGCACTCTTCCAGCGTGTCCACCGCCAGCGCGCTGCGCAGCACGTTCACAAAGCAATTTTCTTGCGGCAGGCCGTCGGTCAGCGCCTCCCACTCGTCGCCGCCGGTCCGGCTGCGATACACGCGCAGCTTGCCTTCCGGCGGGAAGTGCTCGGAGTCGCTCTTGATCGGAATGACGTAGACCGTGTTGGGCTCATTGGAATTCACGGCGATGGGGAAACCGAAATCGCTGGGCAGGTTGCCGCTGATCTCGTGCCAGTTGTCGCCGCCGTCATCGGTGCGCAGCACGTCCCAATGCTTCTGCATAAAGAGCACATCCGGCCGCGAGGGATGCATGGCGATGCTGTGCACGCAGTGGCCCACTTCAGCGGTCGGGTCGGGCAGCTCGAACGGCGACTTCAGGCCGTGGGTCACCGGGCGCCAGGTTTCGCCGCTGTCATCACTGCGGAAGGCGCCGGCCGATGAGATGGCCACGAAGATGCGCTCGGGATGGGCGGCATCCAGCAGGATGGTGTGCAGGCACATGCCGCCCGCGCCCGGCTGCCACAGGTTGCCCTTGGCGGCGCGCAGGCCGGGCAGCTCCTGCCAGTTCATCCCGCCATCGGTGGAGCGGAACAGGCCGGCATCTTCCACCCCGGCATACACCGTGTCGCGGTCGGTGGGCGAGGGCGTCAACTGCCACACGCGCTTGAACTCCCACGGGTGCTGGGTGCCGTCGTACCACTGGTGCGTGCCGGTCACGCCCTCGTAGGCGAACTTGTTGCCCACCGGCTCCCAGGTTTGGCCGCCATCATCCGAGCGCTGGATGATCTGCCCAAACCAACTGCTGGTCTGCGAGGCATACAGCCGGTTTGGGTCCACCGGCGAGCCATTGACGTGGAAGATATCCAAGCCAGCAAAGTGCGGGCCGCTGACGTCCCACTTCTCGCGCTTGCCATCCGATTTCAAAATGAAGGCCCCCTTATGGGTGCCAACCAGAACGCGTACACCAGTCATTCTTGATCTCCCTTCAATCGGCCGCCTAGTCTTGGTTGTGGACGGTATAGGTCATCTTACCACCAGAGATTAGAACAAATGTTTTCAAAAGTCAAGCACCGAACCACCACAACTTATGATACCAACCTTAGACGTAACTGCCCAGCCGGGCTGGTGCGGGCCTTTCATTGTAATCATGGAAATCGAGGGTATTGGGGCCGAATTGGATGCCAGGGCCAGACCTCTACGGGCGTCTGGCCCTGGCATCCAATTCGGCCGGCTCTGTAAGACAGGCTGGGCAGATTCTCCTGGCAAACAGTTGCAGGCATATTTTCACCGGCCCGGAGTCGCCCAAAGCCGGCATTGAAAGTAAACTAGCCCGCATGACCATCACCCTCCGCCGCATCGAGCCCGCGGATTACGTCGCGCTGCACCAGATCTTTTCCGGCCCCAAAGTCGTTTGGGGAACGCTCCAAATGCCCTTCCCCTCCCTCGAGAAGTGGCGCAAACGCCTGGCCGACCCGCTCGAGGATAGGTTCGGCCTGGTGGCCTGCATCGAGACCGAGTTGGTGGGCAACATCGATATCCATACCTTTCCCAATCACCCGCGCCGCCGGCATGTGGGCCAGATCGGCATGGCCGTCCGGGATGATTTCCAGGGGCAGGGTGTCGGCACGGCGCTGATGCAGGCGGCGGTGGACATGGCCGACCAGTGGCTGAACCTGCGGCGGCTGGAATTGGAAGTGTACGCGGATAACGCGCCGGCGCTGCGGCTGTATGAGAAATTCGGTTTTGTGATTGAAGGCACGGCCGTGCAGTTTGCCTATCGCGCCGGCCAATACGTGGACGCGCGCCTGATGGCCCGCATTAAGCCGGGGTAAGCCCGGCCTCCCCAGCATGCCCAAACTCCTGATCGCCGACGACGAGGCCGACCTGCTGGCCGAGCTGCAGCCCCTGCTGGAGCGGGCCGGCTTTGACGTGGTGACCGCCGGCGACGGCCAGCAGGTGCTGGACCTGGCAGCGACTGCCCGGCCCGACCTGATCATCCTGGACGTGCTCATGCCGCGCCTGAACGGCCGCGAAACGCTGCGCCGCCTGCGCCAGCGCAACGACTGGACGCCCGTTATCCTGCTCACCCAGGTGGGCACGCCGGCCGAGCGCGCCATGAGCCTGCAAGAGGGCGCCGATGATTACCTCAACAAGCCCTTCGAGCCCATGGAGCTGATTGCCCGCGTGCAGGCCGTGCTGCGCCGCACCGCCGCCGTGGGCGGCGCCGCCCAGCAGCAGCCGCTGAGCAGTTTCCGGCGTTTGGTCAGCGGCGCGCTCAGCCTGGACCGCCACACGCGCCAGGCCAGCCTCAACGCCCACCCACTCACCCTCACCGCCCGGGCGCTGGGCGTGCTGGAATTTCTCATGCTGCATGCGGGCGAAACCGTGGCCCGCGACCGGCTGCTGGACGAGGTGTGGGGCTGGGCCAACGCCGTGGAGACCCGCGCCGTGGACATCCGCATTGTGGAGCTACGCAAGGCGCTGGATGACGACCCCGCCCACCCGCGCTTCGTGCAGACCGTTATCGGCGAAGGCTATTGCTTTGTGGGCCGGGTGGAAGGCGGCGCGTGAAGGCCCGCGCCTGGCTGCCGCTGGCCGCCGCCGGGCTGCCGCTGGTGCTGGGCCTGGCCGCCAGCGGGCTGCTGCAGGCTGGCGTGCTGCCCAACTTTGTCTTCGTCGGCCGATACCACGCCGACCTGGCCGCGCTGGCCTCCCTGGCCGGCCTGACGCTGAGCCTGCTGCTGGGCGCCGTCATCGGCGTGCGCGGCTGGGCCGGTTGGCAACTGGCCCGCGCCCGGGCCGCCGAGCAGCAGACCGAAGCCGCCGCCCGCCGCCGCTTCTTGCAGCGGCTGGACCATGAGCTTAAGAACCCCCTGACGGTCATTCGCCTGGGGCTGACCAACCTACAGCAGCAGCCGGGGCTGGGCCAGGACCCCTCGCTGGCGCGCATCGGCCAGCAGGCGCAGCGCCTGCAAAAGCTGGTGAAGGATTTGCGCGCCCTGGGCGAGCTGGAAGAGCACGGCCTGGAGCGCGGCGCGGTGCCGCTGGCCGGCGTGCTGGACGAGGCCGTGGCGCTGGCCCACAGCGCCCCCGAGCGCGCCGACCGCGTGGTAAACGTAGATGTGCAGCAAGTGCCCTGGCCGCTGCCGCCCGTGCTGGGCGACCGCGACTTGCTGGTGGTGCTGTTCAGCAACCTGATGGACAACGCCTTCAAGTTTACCCCCGCCGGCGGCCGCGTGGCCGTGCGCGCCACCGAAGACTCGCGCCAGGCGCTGATTGAAGTGGCGGACAACGGCCTGGGCATCCCAGCCGCCGACCTGGACCACGTCTATGAAGAGCTCTACCGCGCCGACAACGCGCGCGAGATCCCCGGCAGCGGCCTGGGCCTGGCCCTGGCCCAGCGCATCGTTGCCCTGCACCACGGCGCCATCGCCGTCCGCAGCCGCCAGGGCCAGGGCACCGTCGTCAGCGTCCGGCTGCCGCTGGCCGGCGACCAGCGCGCCTGACCACCCTGTAAGAATCTGAAAAATTGTGATCAACCGGATGGTCGATTTCATCGACCATCCGGTTGATCACAATTTTTCAGTCGGATTCATGGATCGTCCCCGGCCGGCGTGTAACCAGCTTGTTACACCGCGTCTCCCGCCTGTTACCCGCCCGGCATGCCGCGCAACAGCCCGCGTGCTAAAACAAGATCACATATTCCCGATGGCCGCATGACCATCGTGTCGTGCGACAATCATTCACACGGTTGGAGGAACCATGAAGAAAATACTGCTCACATTTGGCCTGGCCGGCGCGCTGCTGCTGGCGGCCTGCGGCCAGGTGGGATTGGAAGGCCAGGTGCTCACGCCTACCGCGCGGCCCAGCGCGACCGTGATCGCGGCAAACACGCCGGCCGTCAAAGACACGCCAGCCCCGGCCGCCACGGATATGCCCGCCGCCACGCCTCTGCCGGCCGACCCCAGCGCCGCCTGCCCCAAGCCGGGCGAAGGCCAGGCGCTGTATGTCAGCCGCGACAACGGCTATTGCTTCTTATATCCCGCCGCCCTCACCGCCCAGCCGGACTTCCGGCGGCCGGACCAGGCGGTGGATTTGAGCGGGCCGAGCATTACCTATCGCCAGGACCGCGTGGTGCTGCACCTGACGGTGTACGCCAATGGGCCGGCCGCCGGCCTGGATAGCCAGGCCTATGCGCATCAGTGGCTCAGCGCCTACCGCATGGACCCGGCCCTGCCCATTCAGGCGCTCACCCTGCATGGCGTGCCCGCCGCCCTGATCGACAATCTGCCCGGCGGCATGTTCAGCCAGCGCGAGGCCTTTGTCAGCGCCAACGGCTTCAAGTATCAGCTGGCCCTCAGCCCGCGCCCGGAGGACGAGCCCGCGCTGGCCGACGCGGCCGGGCAGGTCTGGAACCTGATGCTCAACTCGCTGGTGCTCTTCCCGCCCGCCAGGCCGCTGCCGCTGGCCCAGCCGGACCAACTGTGCCCCAAGGCCGGCCCAGACACGAAGCTGTGGGTGGACGAGGCGCAGGGCTTCTGCCTGCTCTACCCGGCGGACTTTGCGCTGAGCGCGGACATCCCCGGTGAGATCATCGGCAGCGCCGTGCTGAGCGACACCCACGACTGGGGCAAGGTCTACACCTCGCTCACCCTGGGGGCTTATGACCAGCCGCCCAGCCAGATCCAGAAGCCGGCCCCGCCGGAGACGAACGTGGACCCGAGCACGGTGGTCACCACCACCATCGGCGGCGCCAACGCGGTGACCTACGACTTCATCGGCGCGCCCTGGCGCCAGCACACCGCCGATATCCTGTTCCGCGTCAGCCGCTACACCATGGTTGGCCCGTGGGACGGGCAAGTCTTCCCGCGGGGCGCCGCCGACGCCCGACGCCTGTGGGACACGGTCACGAAGTCGATTGTCTTCTTTGAGAAGTGGCGCTAGGACTGGATGCTGGCCGAATGGGATGCAGTGGCCCAACGTGCGTTGGGCCACTGCATCCCATTCGGCCAAAACAACTTTGATTACTTCGGTCGCCTTGCCGGCCGGCGCCGGCACACGGGCGCCGCTGCCGGCGCATGACCCTAAATGGACTTTACCCGCGGGCTGGCCTCCAACTGCGTGATCACGGCTTGCGTCGACTTGCCCGCGCTGAATTGGGCCAGCTTCTCCTCGAAGCGGTCGTTGATGAAGTAGTGCAGCCGCCAAAACTGAACCCGGCGCACATTAGTTTTGGGCTTCATCAGATCGATGTGGAAGGCCATGCCCACCGCCATGTGGGCATTGTCGTGCCAGCCTTCTATGTCCGTGGATAATTCTTCCAGGTTGCTCACATTGCCCGCGTGGACCGTCACAGCCACGTCATACGGAACGCCAAACGACGACAGCTCGACGGTAGAGAAGGGCGTCACGCCGCCAAAAAAAGCCGGCCCGCCCACGCTCTTAAAGCGCTGGATTAGCTCCCAGTGAAACAACAGAAAGCCAATGCTCTCGCTGCTGCTGTTGTTGAGCACGTGCCAGTTGTTGTGAATGGGGCCGAGCAGCGTGAGAAAGGTCTTGGCCGGCGTGCCTGCTTTAGAGATTTTTTTCAGTTTGGTGATGAATGGGTCTGCCATTTTTCCTCCCGATCAACATGCGCCTGAGTTCGCCAGAGAGATGGGCCAACGGGGTTGTTGGGTGAAGCTACGGAAAAAATACTCCACTTCCAGGGAAATGTAAATGGCACAATAGGCGGCCAGGGGAGGGCTTTTGCAAAGTCGAGCATGGGCGACTCAAGTCGCGACACGCGATAAGACTGCGAGAGCACGAAGCCTGCCTGCGCAGGCTACTTCTTTGAAGCGCGAGTCCGCCGCAGGGCGGACTCACGTGCCCCATCGCAGGTGTGGGTTGTGCTCTCGCAGTCTTATCGCGTGCTGCGGTTTCAACCGCCGGGCCGGATTTTGAGAAAGCTGTAGCAGCCGTGGCGCTGTGCTCTGGCGATGAAAGCCAACCTCCACCTGTCTTTCCGACATTTGGCAGCGCTCTCAGGCCAGGTATACTTACCCTCGTTCCAAAGTAGACCAACTCAGACTTTGCGCGCCTCGGGGGCGGCCACTTGTTCAATTCGTCTGAAGCAAATGCCAGAAAAGAGCTGATCGACCCGGCCCTATTGCAGGCCGGCTGGGATGTGTCCCGCAAGGATCAAGTCGGCCTGGAAATCCCGGTTGACGGCACCGACCCGGCTGCTTGGAAGGCGCTCGAAGCCAAGCTCCGCCGCATCAAGGACAAGGCCGGCGACTACTCAGCGCTGGTACTGGCATGTACTACGCAGCCAACTTTTCGGCAGAAAATCGGGGCACTGGCGACAGGCAGTAGTGGGTCAATGAAGAATATTTCTATCGAAAAGTCCGCCACCTTGCGGACAATGGTAGCGCCCATAAAACTTCAGGGCAAATTCGCTAACATCGTCAATTCCTTTGAGCGAGTGCGCGTTCAACAGCGCGAGGTGTTGCGCCAGGCTGAGCATCTGTTCCAAACATTGGTGCGCCGGGTGTCTAAGGGTGAACTCTAGTTGCCACTCCTGGGCTTGCTTTGCTGTTGGGCAAGCAATTTGGCTATTCTATCCTTGTACCCAATACCGAAAACGACTGGTTTCCAATCACCTTCTCGAAGATGTAAAGCGAGGCCTGCCAGATAAGCTGCACCGCCGCCGACAACCCCGCCAACCACTGCGGCGGTGGTTGATTCTTGAGCCGCACCTGGCCAGTGTGCTGCAACCACAGCTCCAATCGCTGGCGCACCAACGTAGCCGAAAAGCCCTAGCATTTTCCGCGTTGCAGTGATCATTCCCAGTTCATGTGCAACTTCGTTGTGATACGCCACTATGGCATCTCGGTCGCGGTCAGCACCTGCCTGAAGCCACTGGCGAAACTTCTTACTTTTAGCTCTTATAGACAACACGTCCTTTAAATTCAGTTGTCCCTCATTGACCAATTTTCGGACATCCGGAAACTCCACATTTGCCTGCAGCTGGCCAATGGTCTCCTCAGTCCTTGTTGACCGGCTCGCGGACTCGTAGAGTTTGTCTCCCAAAACAGAGCTGATGGGCGTTCCCAGATAGAGATCACATCCAGTTCGGGCTGAAGATAACAAGAACCGATTGCATAATGCAATTGCTGTCAAGGGCATATTTTTGTTGAAACGCAAAGCTGGTCCGAGTAGGTCACCTAATCCGTCGAGGTCCACGTTAGTCCTCATGGCGAATTGCGCTGAACTGACCTCATCCATTTGGGCCGTGACAACGGGGGGCTTTCGGCCAGGCAGCTTTTTCGAGTAGGCTTCGTCGACAAGCACTTGAAGTGTCAATGCGAATCGGTCTGGATTCCTGGCGTCTGCTCTGGCATTGTCTATCGCTTCACTAAAATCCTTCGCTTTCGCCTCGATCACATTTTTGCGCAGCGCATTGTATAGTTCACGTTGCTGGCCTCTGCGCGGAATTGCCAGGCCAACGGACTTATGGTAGAGATAGCGCTCTTCGAATGAAGAGGGTCTCTCCTGGATTGGATCCTGTACGTTAATAATGTCATAGGCCCTGTTCCGTTCAACAGGTGCCGTAATAAAGGAATAATCATAGACTCCAAGTTCGCCCGAACGAAACAGGGCCATAAGATGCTGAAATTCGTTGCGATCAACAAACCAGCGAAGAAGTTGGGCGAATTGTTCCGGATTTGTGGGATTTATTAGCACCCGGTCATAGTAGATCAGGGCTTCTAACAAAAGGCCCACATCAATTGTTTTGCCTAGGGACTGGAGCCAAGGAGAGCTGTAAGCCCATGCCTCAATTGGAACGATAGTTTGGGTGTGATTGGACACGAGCCTGCCCCTATTTGACGACTGTAATGCTCCAGGTGGATTAGCGTAGCAGTTCCATTCGAAAGCATCCCTTGCAGCATTTACTTTCTATCCCAAACTCCGCTCGAATAGAAGATAAAGCTGGCGTCATAGTCGGTTTGAATCATGAAGCCACGGTCAAATTCCTGCATCGATCCAGTAAATCCCCTTTCAGCGTCTGTCGCATTCCCGAGCCCGTTGCGGATAGCAGAAATATCGCACCACATAGTACCGAACCCTCGTCGCGGGGTGGGCGGCGATTGTGCAGGAGTATTGGCATCAGAACACGGATAGTCAGCGCTTCCCTCCACAAAGGGGGCATGTCGGTATAGCGTCCAAATTCCGTTGCTGAACAAAACGAGTGCCTGTGCGTAATCTATTGGCTGGCGCCACATCATTCTCCCGCTTTGAAAGTTCTCTTCGACAACAAGTCCGTTAATGGCCTGGCCGCGAGCGCAACCTATCTTTGTTTGCACTTGTGACCAGGGTATCGCAAATACGCCATTGACGTTGGGGCAACTCGCCGTTGGAGGCACCGGTACTGCAGTTGGAGCTTCTGTGGCGCTTGGGACATTCGTAGAACTTGGGGCTTTGGATGGTTCGGTAGTCGCGGTTGGCAATACGGTTATCACTGGGGTAAGTGTAACTGTCGCAGCCACCGCTTCAGTCGGTGTGAATTGTGGCGTGTTGGTCGAGGAGCTCACTGTAGGCAGCGCTGTGGCTGTAGGTGGGTTTATCCGGGCTTGCACTTGCGGCAGAGCTAGGATGCCAGCAACGGTCCCTAATGCCGT
>JAYTFQ010000780.1:0-3986 GCA_043734225.1 Anaerolineales bacterium
CTGCCTAAATTAAATTCGGGGTGAGTCATGTTGGCCAAATCATCCTTGATTACCTTGTTCACAGCGAAGTAGGGGCACCTGTGTGTGCGCCCGCCGTGCGCAGTTGGGCAGTAGGGGCGCACCTGTGTGTGCGCCCGCCGCCCAAGCGCCGCGCGACTTTTCAATTATTCGACCTTCCCCTGCCACAGCTGCCGCATTTCATCGCTGGTGGCCAGCAAGTCGTCCAGCGTGCCTCGGGCCTCGATGCGCCCGTCCTTGAGAACAATGATCTGATCGGCGCGGCGCAGGGCCGCGCGCCGGTGGGAGACGACCAAACAGGTCGCCAAGCCGGTGGCGGCGCGCCGAGCGGCCAGGCGCTCCCACAACAGGCGTTCGGTGTCCACGTCGAGCGCGCTGGAGAGGTCGTCAAAGACCAGCAGCTCCGGGTCGCGCACGAACATGCGGGCGGCGGCGCTGCGCTGGATCTGGCCGCCGGAAAGTTTGACGCCTTTGGGGCCGACCAGTGTATCCAGCCCAGACTCCAAGGCCAGCAAATCCTCCTCCATCACCGCTGCGAACACGGCCGCCTCCAGGTCCACCTGGTCTTCCGGCAGGCCCAGCAGCAGGTTGTCGCGCAGCGAGCGGCTGAACAGGCGCGGCACCTGAGCGGTGTAGGCCGCGCGCGGCGGGACAAAGAACTCGGCCGGCTGCGTCACCAACTCATCGTTCCAAAGAATGTCGCCCGCGTCGCGGGGGAGCAGGCCCAGCAGCACGCGCAGCAGGGTGGTCTTACCGCTGCCCACGCGGCCGGTGACAACCGTGAAGCTGCCGCGCTCCAGCGCAAGGTCAAGATCGTGGATGCCATGCTCGGTTGTCGGAAACGAATAGGACAGCCCGCTGGCCTCCAGCCGGTGCAGGCGATCGGCTGGCGTTTTGGCGGGCAAGGGGATGACGGGCAAGTCGCCCACGTCATAGATCGGGCCGTGCTCCACCAGCGCGGCAGCGGACTGGCTCTGGCTGAGGTGCGCCATGCGGCTGACCGAGACGCCGGCCTGTTTGTAGCGCGCCACCAGGAAACCCAGAAAGGCGGTGGTCTCGGTGATCTGCATCAGATAGTTGGCGAACAAGGCAAAGTCGCCGACCGAAAAGGTGCCCGCCCGCAGGCCGCCGGCCGCCACCAGCAGGATCAGGCCAACACCAGCGCTGGACATATTCCGCGCCAACGACATCAGCAGCTCCTCAAACAGCCGGTCCTGCAGGGCGGTCCGGCGGCGCGTGTCGTTCAGACGAGCAAAGTGCGCGATGACGTGTTCTTCGGCCCCGGCGACCTTGACAGCCTGCACGGCCCCAAACGTCTCGCCGATGAAGCCGGTGACCGCGCCGGTGGCCTGGCGGCTGGCGCGCCGATAGTTCTCCATGCGCCCGGTGGCGGCGTGGGCCAGCAGCGTCACAGCCACCATCGGCGCCAGCACCAGCAGCGTGACACTGGCGCTGATGGAAAACATGATGGCCAGAGCCAGCGCGGAAAATACCAGCGCGCCCCAGATCCCGTTCAGCATGACGGCGAACTGGGGCAGCTCGAAGATATCCTCACGAAAGCGGCTGATGGCCTCGCCGGTGGATTCGGGCAGCGCCTGCGCGCCGGGGCGGCGCAGGATCTGCCGGAGCAGATTTTTTTGCAGCAGGGTCGCGGCGTTCGCGGCGAAGGCGATGAAGGTGCGGCCACGGCCGGGGATGCTGCCAATGCGCACCAGGGCCGCCACGGCCAGGAAGGCCATCAGCGTCCAGAAGTTGAAACCGGCCGGCGCCTGATGCGCGAGCAGATTGAAAAACTCGCGGCTGACCAGACCCGCCACCACTTGGGCCAGCATGAGCGCGAGCTCCGAAAGGCTGTTAAAACTATATGGCAGCGGCTTGAAACGGACGATGCGCCAGACGAATTTCCAGGTGGGCATGTCGGCCACCGGCGGGGGTTCGCCCACCCCGGTCGCGGGCGTCATGCTAGCACCCCGCTGGCGTCCAGGCCGGTCTGCAGCAGGTTATAAAAGCGCGAGGCCGGGTCCTGGCGCAGGGCCTGGTAAGCGCCGTACTCGCTGATTTGGCCGCCCTCCAGGATCAGGATGTGATCGGCGCGCTGGACGGTATCCAGCCGGTGGGCAATGATCAGGCCGGTGCGGCCCACCAGCAGCCGGTCGACCGCGTGTTCGATGAGCTGTTCGGTGGCCGGGTCCAGGCGCGACGAGGCTTCATCCAGGATGACCAGGCCGGGGTCCTTAAGGAAGACGCGCGTGAAGGCCAGCAGTTGCGCCTGGCCGGCCGAGAGGCCGGCGGAGCCGCCCTCGAGCGCGCTGTCCAGGCCATCCGGCAAGCCGCGATACCACGGCCCCAGCCCCAGTTCGTCAATCACGGCCAGGATGCGGTCGTCGGCAATGGCGGGATCGAAGAAGGTCAGGTTGTCGCGCACGCTGGCGCGGAAGAGCTGCACGTCCTGGGTCACCACACCGATCCGCCGGCGCAAGGCCGCCAGGCGCGCCTCGCGCACGTCCACCAGGCCGCCGGCGCGGAGCGTGCCGACACGGATGCTGCCGGTGGTGGGATCGTACAGGCGCACCAGCAGGCGGGTGAGCGTGGTCTTGCCGCTGCCCGTGCGGCCGAGCAGGCCCAGCACCTGGCCGGGCGCCACCTTCAGCGAGATGTCCTGCAGCACCAGACCGCGCTCGCCGTAGCGGAAGCAGACCGAATCGAACTCGACGCCGAGCGCGCCGGCCGGAATGGGATGCCCAGGCCCATCGGGCAGTTGCGTGGTGGTCTGGACCAGCGCGCGGATGCGCACCAGACTGCCGGCGGCCTTCTGCAAGTTTTGCATCTCGTTGCTGATGTCGCTGATGGGGCGGAAGATCACTTCGGTATAGTAGACAATCAGATAGACGGTGCCGACGCTGAGCAGGCCGGCTTGAAACAGCCAGTATCCGGCGCCGAAAGCCAGCAACTGCCCCAGCGTGAACAAGCCGATCCAGAGCATGACTATGACGCTGCCCATCGTCATGGCCTGGCGCTCCGATGCCAGCCGAGCGCGGTTGAACTGATACAGGTCGCGCAGAACGAAATCCACCGCGCCGCTGGACCGAATGTCTTCCGTGCCCGCCAGATGCTCTTCCAGAAAGCCAAACAGGTTGCCGAAGACCTCGCGGGTGGTCTCCCAGTAGGGCACGGCCACGTCACGAAAGCGGGTGAGCACGACTAGGGACAGGGCGGCGTAGACCGTCAAGGCCAGGCTGATGCGCCAATCTACAAAGGCCAGCGCGATCAGGACCCCCACCACCAGCAGCAGGCTGCCCAAGATGCGGATGACCAGCGTGGCAAAGAAGATGGCCAGGTTGGCCACATCGCCATCAATGCGCTCGATCAACTCGCCCGGGGTGTGGTCGTTGTGAAAGGCCATATCCAGGCGCAGGACGTGCAGGGCCAGGTCGGCGCGCAGCGCGTTGGTGGCCGACCAGCCCACGTCTTCTCCCACATAGGTGGCAGCGACGGCCAGCGCCTGGGTGGTGAGGGCGAAGACCAGAAAGATCAGGGCGGCATACACCAGGCCCTGCTGTGCGCCGCCGGCCAGCGCGGTGTCGATGAAGTAGCGGATGATTTGTGGGTTGGCCACCTGCAGACCGATGCCGGTTAACATCAGCCCGGTGAGCAGGAGCACTTTGGGCCAGCGCGGACGCAGATATTTAATGAACAGGTCGCGGTACTCGCGGAACTGGATGCGCATGCGGTCTCCCCCGGCGAAGCAGCGTCAAGGCCCGCCGGCAGGGCGCCGGCGCGCGTTCTTATTGAGTAGATTTTTGGAGCCGATATGGGCGCCGCGTTTCCGCCCGCGTGGCGAACAGATTACCCCAATGAGCCGCAACAATCAATATCTTGACATGAACCCGTATACCGATATACTTAAACCATCGAAAAACTTTCCGGTCCCCGATTGGGTCCGGAGTTTTTGTTTAATACAGACTCCC
>JAYTFQ010000781.1:0-3450 GCA_043734225.1 Anaerolineales bacterium
CGACCGCCCGGCTGCACAAAATTTTTCAAATCAGCTCATCGATCTTCGCTTCCAGGCAAATTTAATAAGATCAGATGTGATATTATTCCGACGTGCAACCGGTGCTGGCCCAACTCGGCCCGTTTACCCTCTATACCTATACGGTCTTGATTGATGCCGGCCTGGCAGCGGCCCTGGCCGCGCTGTACTTCCAGGCGCCCGGCGTCCGGGCCTGGCACTGGCTGGATCTGGGCCTAGCGGCCATCATCGGTGGGTTGGTCGGCGCCCGGCTGCTGTATGTCACGGTCAACGCCGAATATTACCTGCCGCACATTGATGAGGTGGTCCAGGTGTGGCAGGGCGGCCTCTCCTGGCTGGGCGCGCCGGCCGGCGCCTTGCTGGGCGCCTGGCTGTACGCGCGGCGCCGGCACGAGCCGCTCTGGCCGGTGCTCGACGCCCTGGCCCTGCCCTTCGGCCTGCTCAGCTTGCTGGCCTGGGGCGGCTGCCTGGCCGCCGGCGCCGCCTATGGTTACGCGGTCACGCCCGGCCAATTTCCGGCCTGGTTTGTCTCGCAGGCGCCGGATATCTTTGGGCTGGTGGCGCCGCGTTTCCCCACCCAGGCGCTGGGTTTGGCCTGGAGCGTGGTAACCCTGTTAATCGTGTGGGGCACCTGCCGCGGGCCGGGGATGCGCTGGCCAGCAGGGGCACTGGGCGCCTACGCGCTGAGCCTGGCAGCGCTGGGGGTGTTTTTTCTCGACTTCACCCGCGGCGACCCGGCGCCTTTGATTGCGGGCTATCGCAGCGACGTGGTGGGCGCGGCGCTGGTGCTGGTGGCTGCCAGCGCGGCCTGGTCCGTGCGCGTGGCGCGCGGCGGGCCGCCGGCGCCGATGCCCGCTCTCGAACCGGACCTTTCTCCCGAGCCGCCGGCCGCCAATGCGGCCGCCAACGACTCGGTTACAAATGCATGACCACTCTCACACTGGGCCTGGCCCAAATCAACACCCGGCTGGGCGACGTCGCCGCCAACCTCGACCACCACCTGGAATACATTGAGCGAGCCGCCAGCCAGGGCGTGCAACTGCTGGTCTTCCCCGAGCTGTCGCTTTCTGGTTATGCTCTGCTGGACCTGGCGCCCACGGTGGCGCGCAAGCCGCTGGCCAGCGACGCCACCTTTGGCCCGCTGCTGGAGGCCTCGCGCCGATTAGACCTGGTGGTGGGTTTTGTGGATGAGGACGAGCGCCACCGCTTCTACATCTCGGCCGCCTATCTCTCGCAGGGCGAAGTGGTGCACGTGCACCACAAAGTCTACCTGCCCACTTACGGCCTGTTCGACGAGGGCCGTTTTTTTGCCTGTGGCGACTCAATCCGGGCCTTTGACACGCGCTGGGGCCGGGTGGGCCTGCTCATCTGCGAAGACTTCTGGCACGCCTCACCGCCCTACTTGCTGTGGCTCGACGGCGCCGACCTGATGCTATTTTGTTCGGCCTCGCCCGGCCGCGGTCTCGGCCAAAGCGACAAGCTCGAATCGGCCTGGTGGGTCGAACATGTCAACCGCGCCTACGCCAGCCTGTTCACTGCCTTCGTCGCCCACGCCAACCGGGTCGGTTTTGAGGATGGGCTGCACTTCTGGGGCGGCTCCACCGTGTACGATCCCAATGGCGAGCTGGTGGTCCAGGGACCGTACCAGGAAGAATCGCTCGTCATCACGCAGCTCGACCTGGCCCAGGTGCGACGCACGCGCACGCGCCTGCCGCTGCTGCGCGACGAACGCCACGCCCTCACCCGGCGCGAAATCGAGCGCATCACTGCCGGCGACAATGGCGCCCGCGACAAAGGCTGAGACGGCGCGATGAAACAGCCCGGCAACCCCGCTCGATGATGACCGCCGCATGAAAACCCTCAGCGAAAACCTGCTGATCGACCCCGCCGTCGCCCGGCGCATCCTGGTTGACTTTATCCGCGACGAAATCCGCCGCACCGGCCTGAGCCGCGCCGTGCTGAACCTTTCCGGCGGCATCGATTCTGCCCTGTCGTGCGCGCTGGCCGTTGAGGCACTTGGCCCGCAGAACGTGCTGGCGGTGCGCCTGCCGTACGCCACCTCTTCGCCCGCCTCGCTGGCCGACGCGCAGTTGGTCATCGACCAGACCGGCGTGCAGAGCGAAACCTTTGATATCACCGACATGGTCAAGCCGCTGCTGGCCGGAATTCCCCCCGGCCAGGAAAAGCGCGCCGGCAACATCATGGCCCGGGCGCGCATGATTGTGGCCTATGACCGCAGCGCCAGCTTTGGCGGGTTGGTGGTGGGCACCGGCAACAAGACCGAAATTCTGCTGGGCTATACCACCCTGTATGGTGATTCAGCCTCGGCGATCAACCCGCTCGGCGATCTATACAAGACCCAAATTCGCCAACTGGCGCGCCACATGGAGCTGCCGGCCCCGGTGATGGACAAGGCCCCCTCGGCCGATCTGTGGGTGGGGCAAACCGACGAAACCGAGCTGGGTTTCACCTACGAGCGCGTGGACCAACTGCTGTATCTGCTGGTCGACCAGCGCTATCTGCCCGAGGAGTGCGCCGCCGCCGGCTTCGAGCTCACTTTTGTGCAGCAGGTGATCCGCCAGATTCAGCGCAACCAATTCAAGCGCATGCTGCCCACCATCGCCAAGCTCAGCAACCGCACGATTGGATACGACTTCTTATATATGCGGGACTGGGGCACTTAGAACCGTGTGGGGTATGGGCGTTTGGGAGTGTGGGCGTGAAATCCCCATACCCCACACTCCCACACGCCCACACATTTTCCCATGACAACTCCATCCAAACCATCCTCCCTCGTCGCGCTGCGCTATTCCAACTATCGGCTGCTGTGGTTCGGGCAATTGGTGTCGTTTTCCGGCTCGATGATGCAGAATGCCGCCATCCTGTGGCACGTGTCGCTGCTGGTGCCCGACAACCAGAAAGGCATCGCGCTGGGCCTAGTGGGCCTGGTGCGCGTGGTGCCGATCATCATTTTCTCGCTCATCGGCGGGGTGGTGGCCGACGCGGTGGACCGGGTGCGGCTGCTGCTGATCACGCAGATTACCATGACCCTCTCGGCCGCCGTGCTGGCCTATCTGACCTTTCACGGCCTGAACGTGGTCTGGCCGCTGTACGCGTTGACAGCGCTCACGGCCGCCGCCTCTTCTTTCGACAACCCGGCGCGCATGTCGCTGATGCCCAACCTGGTGCCGCGCGAGCATCTGGCCAACGCCATCAGCCTGAACACCATCATGTTCCAGGTGGCCGCGGTCGCCGGCCCGGCCATCGGCGGCATCCTGATCGGCACGGTCTCGGTCGGCTGGGTCTACGCCTACAACGCAGTCTCGTATATCGCCGTCATCGGCGCGCTGCTGCTGATGCGCAATGTGCCGAGCCAGGTGGAGAAGGGCATACGCCCGGATGTGAGCTGGAACGCCATGGGCGATGGGCTGC
>JAYTFQ010000782.1:0-5075 GCA_043734225.1 Anaerolineales bacterium
GCTAATCCGTCACGGCTAACGTGCAATCTGTTCGTTGCCTGGTATGCGGCTAAGCCGCGCCGCAATTGTTGTGACTGGCGAAGACTTTAAGGTGGCGGAGCGGGCGTCAGGTCGATGGAGTCGATGATGCCGACAATGACCGAAATGACGGCCGCATTCGGGTTGCCGAGGACCTGACGGGCGCCGCTGCCTTCGCGATTCACCAGGACGGTGTCGCCGATGCCGGCGTGGGTACTGTCGAGCGCCAGAAAGTCGCTGTCTTCCGGCTGGCCGGCCAGCCCCAGCGGCTGAATGACCAGCAGCCGGCGATTTTTGTAGTCCGGGTGGCTGATGGTAGTGACGACTGTGCCGACGACTTTGCCAATGACCATGATGGGCGCCTTAGAGCCGATTGACCCGAACGGAGCCGGGCTGATAGCGCGAGGCTTCCTCGCCGCGCGGCGGGTGCACCTCGGGCCGCCAGCGGAACTTGGGCAGGATAGGGTTGGGACGGCTTTCAACGGCGTCCGCGATCCATTCGCCCAGCACAGGCGCGAATTTGAAGCCGTGCCCGCTATCGCCAGTGGCCAGCACCAGGCCCTCGCGGTGCGGGTCGGGGGCGATCCAGAAATGCCCATCCCAGGTGTCGCAATATAGGCAGACGCGCGTGTAGACGATCTCGGCCGCGGCCAGGGCCGGGAAGGTGGTGGCCAGGAAGGCGCGCAGGTGCTTAGTCTCGCGCGGGGTAACGGCGCGCTCGGGCGAGTCGGGCGCCATCTGGCGGCCGTCGCCGTGGTTGGCAATCTTGACCACGCCAGCCAGCGGGTGCAATGGGAAGCCGTAATAGCCGGTGTTGTTGACGTCGGCGCAGAAGCCGGGAAATCGCTCGGAGGCGAACAGCTCGGGCTGGGCCGGGCGCAGGTGAAAGACGGGCATGCCGGTGGAACGGAAGAAGTCCTGGGTCCAGGGCAGGGCATGCGGGGTCCAGGAGCCCAGAGCCAGCACGACGTTATCACCCTCGAAGCGCGAGCCATCGCGGGTGAGGACGCCGGCCACGCGCGAGCCGTGCTCCAGCAGTTGGTCGAAAATCTGGCCGCTGTGAAAATCAACCCCAATGTTCAGGGCGCGCTCGGCCAGCCAACGGACCACGCGGCCGCTCTGGGCGTAACCGCCCTCCGGGTTGAAGTAGCCGTCGATGTAGCGGTCGGCATTCCAGGCCGGGAAGCGCTGGCGGATTTGGTGCGCGTCCAGCCGCTCGGGCCGGTGACCGTGGGCCAGGGCCATCTGCCAACTGTCATATTCGTAGCCGCCGGGCGCCAGGGGGGTGGAGGCGAGAAAGACAACGCCGGTCTCGTGAAACAAGGGCTCGGGCCAGGCCGTGTTCCACTGGCGCCAGCGCGCCAGCGCCGTTTCCATGGCCACCAGGTAATCCGGATCCGGGCCATAGTCCATGCGGATGAGTTTGCTGATATCGGTGGAGGCAGCCAGCGGATACGGCAGAGGGCCGGGATCGAGCAGCGTGACGGCGTAGCCGCGCTGCCTGAGCTCGATAGCCGCAGTCAGGCCAAATACGCCCGCCCCGGCCACGATGACACGCCGCTCAGTCACTTTTCACCGCGGTGGCGGCGGCCGGGTCCAGGGCCGCGGGGGCCATCACGGCCCAGAGCGGCACGGGGCCATCCTCGAAGCCCTTGACCGTGGCGCTGAACGGTTCGGAGCGGGCGCCGGATTGCACCACCCACTCAGCCACTTCCGGGTCCTGGATGATGGCGGCAGAAATGACGACGCCGGGCCGGGTGGCCGAGACGGCTTCCAGCCGGGCGGCCAGGTTGACGGTCGAGCCAAAATAATCGAGGCGCTCGTTGAGGGTAACCGCCACGCACGGCCCGGCATGGATGCCGGCCTTCAGGTGCAGCGGCAACTGGCCGGCGGGCGGGTTGGCCAGGATGGCCTGCGCCCGAAAGACAGCCCGCAGGGCCTGCACCGGGCGCTGGAAAACGGCCATGACGGAATCGCCGATGGTTTTGACCAGGGCGCCGTGCTCATCGGAAATGGCCGCGCGCAGCACGTTATAGTGATCCAGCACGCGCCCAAACGCGACGGCGTCGCCGCTTTCGCGGTACAGGCGGGTTGAATTGCGCAGGTCGGTAAACAACACCGTCAGGCTGCCGACCGAGATGCGCTCGCCGGGGCGCAAGGCCTCATTGGCAAACAAGTCGCGGAACATTTGCAGCGAGGTGACCTCGGCGGCGGTGGCGGCCTGGTCGGTCCAAGCCATGCGCTCCAAGATGAACAGCTGCTCGGAGGGGGTCTCGTTGCTGAACACGACCGTAGGCGCGCTGCCCAGGTGGCACTCTCCCGAGGGCCAGCCGTTGTCGCTGGCGGCCAGCCGTGCCTGCTCGGCGCCGCCGGGCTCGGCCACCAGGGCTTGTCCGCCACGCCGCTTGAAGGTGCGCAGGCGGTAGCGGCCGGCTTCCAGCGTGAGGCCCAACTCACGCTGCGCGCCGGCCGGCAACAGCTGCTGGGCGACGATGTGCGGCGTGACCTGCGGACCGCCGACGCAGAAGGTGCTATCGGGCGTGGCGCGGATGGCGGGGTTGGGGCGAAAGGTCAATTCGACCGAGCGATCGAAGTTGGCGGTGAAGTCGATGTTGCAGCTTTCACAATGGACCTCGGCCCGCAAGCCGCTCAAACTCTCCGCGCCGCCGCGGTTGCCACGGCACAGCGGGCAGAGCAGGTCCCAGCGGAAGTTGAGCAGGCCGGCGCGGGTGGCCTGCAGGCACATTTCCAGCACGGCGCGGCGCGGCTGCTCCCAAAAATCGGCCAGGGCGTAGGGCCGCAGCCGGAACAGAGCCATGTCGTCGGCGTGCTCTATCAGATCGACCAGCAGCTCCACCAGCTCGGGCGACACGCCGCGCTTGGCCAGGTCCAGGCTAATATGGTCCAGGCGCTCGCGGGCGCCGGGAGCCAATTCTCCCTGGCCGGGCAGCGCCAGCGGCGAGGGTTTGGCGCTAGCGGCGGTCTGATCATACAGGCGGAAGGCGTGATCGAAGCCGCGATAGCTGAGGAGGCCAATCTGGCCAGGGATGGCGATATGGCCGAACAAGTTGCGCGGCCGAGCCCAGACCTGGTAGACGAGGCGCGTGCCCTGGTTGGGCCGCGGGTTGAGCTCGGTGAGCGTGCGCATCTCGGCGATGGGGCCGCGGGTGTAATGGCGCACCACGCCGAAGCGGTAAGGCCGCACCCACTCGAAGGGCTCTTCTTCCCATTCGATGGGGACACCAAAGCGGTTTAGCCGCAGCAGGCGGCGCTCGTTGTCGGGCGGGGTGCCGGGGGTGCGCACTTCCACCGCGGGCACGCCGGTGTCGCGGTTGAAGCGGTTGGTGTCGGACACCAGCGGCCACAGGGCAGCCGGGCTGGCATGCAGTTGCCATTCCCAACGGTAGGTGTATTCGCGCTTCAGCATGGCGAGATGAGCTAACGCAACTGAGCAACCGAGAAGAGCGCAAGACGCGGCCGCTCTCCCTCTATCCCCCGGTCCCTTTCCCCCCAAGGGGGAAAGGGGAGCAGATCAGTAGTCTGGCGCATCAAGCGTAGCGGTTCCATCCGGGCTCAATTTGGAAGGAGAGGCCATCAGTCCGAATGTCTAGCTCGTCGACGACGCCGACGCAGGTGAGGTCGATTGGGACGAATTTGACGCCGGGCAGGGCCAGCGAGGCTTCGCGGGCGCGCACCATGACCACCAGGTCACCGGGACCGGCATCCACCACGTCGGCGGCGACCTGCACGCGACCCACCGGTTCCAGTTTCCTGTTCAGGGCCTGCACGGTGAGCAGCTTGACGCCGTCGAGGTCGGGATATTTGAGGGTGCAGACCGCGCTGCCGACGACACGACCGAGTAACACTACTTGAGTCCCTGGACAACTTTCGTTATCACAGCATCCAGCAGCTTGGCATCCACCTGATCGCCCAGGCGGGCGATGACGGCGGCTTTGACGCGATGGATCAACTCGACCTGGGAGGGGTCCTCGGCTGGGCCGCTGCCGGCGCGCACCAGGCGCACGCCGCGCTTGTGCGCCTCTTCGCGGGCCAGGTCGGTGAGGACGATGTTGTCGTTCAGCGCCAACGATGTGACCCCGCTGCCGGCCATGTCGATGATATCGCGTTCGGTATAGAAGGTCTTAGGCACGCCCGGCCTTGCCTTCCAGGGCTTCGATGGCGCTGACGGCGGCGTCGCGGGCGGTGATGATTTCCGACTCGGAGCCGGAGAGCCACATGCGCCCGAAGCGGCCGACAGACGAGACGTGCAGGATCTTGATCGAGGCGCCCTTTTCGGCCTCGTTGCAGGCGTAGTTGATGTAGGCGGCCGGGGCGCACTCCAGCACCAGCATGGTCTCGCCCGGCACTAGCATGGAGCCGCGCCGGAAGCGGTTGAGCAACTGCGCCTGATAGGGATCGACGTTGGTGATGACCTGAACCGAGGCGATCTCCGGCTTGACCCGGTCGGCCACGCCCAGCCCCAGGCGATCGAGCACCACCCGGCCAGCTTCGAGCACCTCGGCCTGCGAGCGCGAATGGACCTCGAACATGCCAAATTCGCGTTCGACCAATTGCGCGCCGGGGCGGGCTTCGGTGGCCTTGACGGCAATATCGACCATGCGGAAGGCTTCGTTGCCGGGGGCCATTTCAATATATAGCGAGGCCATGCCTTCGGTGGGTAGGTCGCCCTGGGTGATGGTACCCACAAAGGCCGCGAACTGCGGCTGCATGCGGTCGAGATAGGAGTAACAGCGGAGCGAAAATTGATCGGCCATAAGGGTTCCTAGTTGTCGTGCATGGCAATGCCCAGCGGCGTGACGAACAAGGGCGCGCCGGGCACAAGGGTCGTGACGCCGGTGATTTCCTCCACCACGGCCGCGATACCCGGGAAGGCGACCGTGCCGCCCACCAGATAAATCGTTTTCACGTCCTGGCCGGCGATGTGCCGGCGCACAATGGTGGCGACCTTTTCCATTACCGGCCGCACTACCGGAAACAGCGCCGCCTGCTGGCGCGGGTCGGTTTTGAGCGCTTCGGCCTGCTCGAAGCTGATATTC
>JAYTFQ010000783.1:0-4790 GCA_043734225.1 Anaerolineales bacterium
CGACCTGCTGACCGCCGCCGGTTGGCAGGTGCAGGACCGAGCCGCGCTGAACCTGAGGCGGGCCGGGGCATTGCCGTGCGCGAGTTTGCGCTGAAGACGGGCTTCGCGGATTACGTGCTGTTTGTGGACCGCAAGGCGATTGGCGCGGTGGAGGCCAAGGCGGAGGGGGTGCCGCTGAGCGGGATCGAGACGCAATCTGAGAAGTATGGGGCCGGGCTGCCGGCGGCCCTGCCGGCCTGGCGCCGGCCGCTGCTGTTCTTGTACGAGAGCACCGGGTTGGAGACGTTCTTTACCAACGGGCTGGACCCCGACCCGCGCAGCCGGCGCGCTTTTGCGTTTCACCGGCCCGAGACGCTGGCGGAATAGGCGCGCCAGGTGGCTGCGCGACGAGAGCCTGGAAGACAGCGCCAATCTGCCCGAGCCAGACGTGCTGGCGGCGGAGATCGTGGAGGACCTGCGCGCGGCGCTGGAACAGTTCGCGGCGATCGCGGAGGAATTGGGGGAGTAGTAAGGCGTGTGTGAGTGTGTGAGTAGGGGAGCGTGGGGCAACGGGCTGGGCTGGTGAGACTGGCGGCTCTCCCTCACCCCGGCCCTCCACTCCCCTACGCTTCGCTTCGGGGACCTGCGGCCGCCTGGGGGAGGGAGCGGAGGCGTTTCATCAACTGGGTTGCTCCCCCTTCCCTGATCTTGCTTAGCAAGATCACGGGGGAATGGGGGCAGGGGGATGAGGGAGAGCAGCCGAAACTGGCCAGCAACTGAGCATCATTTGATCTGGCCCCGGCCGCCGGGCCGGGCTACACTCTGAGCATGCCAACCAACGACTATCACTTCATCACGCAATGGCGGGTGCCGGGCACGGTCGCGGAGGTCGTCGAGATCCTGGGCGATGCGCCCGGGCTGGCGCGCTGGTGGCCGTCAGTCTATCTGCAGGTGAGGCAGCTTGCCGCCGGCGATGCGCGCGGGGTGGGCAAGGTGATGGACTTGACCACCAAGGGCTGGCTGCCCTACACGCTGCGCTGGCAGTTCGAGGTGACCGAGAAATATGAAGATGGCTTCCGGCTGGAGGCCAGCGGCGACTTCGTCGGCCGCGGCATCTGGACCTTCGCGCAGGATGGGCCCGCTTCGCGTGTGCTGATCAAGTACGACTGGAAGATCCTGGCTGAGAAGCCGATGCTGCGCGACTTCTCGTTCATTATGAAGCCGATCTTTGGCGCCAACCACCGCTGGGCCATGGCCAGAGGCGAGGAGAGCCTAAAGCTGGAGCTGGCGCGGCGGCACGCCGGCAGCGAGGCCGAGCGGGCCCTGATCCCGCCGCCGCCGGCGACCAAGGTGCCGGTGGGGCTGCCGGTCTTTGGGCTGCTGGCGACGGCGGCGGTGGTGTGGTTAATGACGCGGCGAGATTGAATCCATTGCGCTGCAATGACCATGCAGCTGTCTTGTTGCGCCGTTAGCCGTTCTGAATAGAATCCCGCCCACAAACAATCTCGTGCACATTCAACCCATTGGAGGCCCTGATGGAAATGCAAGCGCCTGTCCTACCGCACATCAACCCGGTCACCACCGCCCGGCTTGTCCAATTAATCCAGGAATATGCGCCATTGAAGCTGGCCGTTGATCAGGCCCGGCCAGTGGCGCAAGGCAACTGGCAGCGCACCGCGCCGCCGCAAGTCAGCATACCCGCACGCCAGAAGCTCGAGCAAATTCAGAACCAGATCAACGCTGATATCGACACGATTGACCTGATGTGCACCGCGCACCAGCGATACGTCCAGGATCTGGTTGACCGTGCCAAGGGCTACATGGCCAGCGTCAAAAAGTCAGTCGAGGTCTACGAAGCCGTTCCCGAACAAGGGAACCTGGAGCAGGCGCTGCGCTTGACGCAGCAAGGGGCCCACGCGATGGATGGCATCGCCGACAATGGCGTCCAGGCCGAACGGGCCTATGGGCAGGCGTGGTTTGAATATCGCGCCAACCCGCCGGAGCTGCCCGAAGGCGTGAGCAAAGAGTACTTCCAGACCAAGCGCAAAGACATCATGACGCGCGGCAAGGTGATTGCGGCCAAGGTGGAGAAGCTCAGCCAGCTGCACGTCCAGGCCAAGGCCTATCGCGAGCTGAGCATTAAGCTGGCCGAGGGCGGCAAGAAAAAGAAATCGGAGGTCAAGGAAGCGGCCCTGGCGCTGAATCAGAAGCTGGCCGGCCTGCTGCATGATGGCATCACCAACCGCGATAAGAATGCCTGGGGCGAGGACGGTCGAGTCTGGAAGACGAAAGTGGAGAGGCTGCACAGCATGGCCACGCACCCCATCACCCGCCCGATCAAGGCCGAGTCGGCCAGTTGGTACGGCGAGATGGAGGCGGCCCTAAAGGCGTTTCGCAATCAGGTGAAGACGATGGAGACCGTCTGGCTGACGGCCACGAAGGCCTACACGCCCAAGCAGATCAAGGACCAGCAAAAGCTGTTCGACCAGGCCCACGCCCAGGTGGTGCGCGCCCAGCACATTTACAAGGAAGCCGAGGCGCAGTTGAAACTGGCCAAGCAGCACAACGACGTCGTCCAGCACGCGCATGTTTAGGTAGCCGCCGCCCGCAGCCATCTGCTCCCGGGCGCCGTGGCCGCGGCGTCTCGGCGCCGATCAACGGCGCCGACCGGGCAGTGATCTACCACGAGGCGCGGGCCCGGCAGATCCTGGTCTCGCCGGGCGCCTTTGCCGCGGCCGAAGCGCGTGGCGGCGGACTGCATCGGCGAACTGACGCTGAAGGGGGTCTTGCGGCCCGTGACGACCGATCACATCTGGGCGCTAAGGGCCGAGGCCGCCCCGCCCTGGGCGGCGTTTACGTCAGGTTTTGAGCCCCAGATAGACCAGCTCCACCAGGTGCCCGTCCGGGTCGCTGATGTACGTCTGCACCGCGCCATCTCCGCGCGGCCGCGGCCCCACCACGATCGGGATGTTGTGGGCGCGCAGGGTGGCCAGCAACAGGTCCACCTCGGTGATCTGAAAACAAAAATGCCGGGCGTAGGTGGCATCGCGGTCGGGGGCTGTGCGCACCGGCGCATCGCCCGGCGCCTGGGCCGCGTCGTCGCTGTGGATCACATGCAGCTCGGCCGCGCCGGCGCGAAACCAGGCGCCGGCAAATTTGAAACTGGCCGGCCGCGCCACTTCCTGCAGGCCCAGCACTTCGACGTAGAAATGCCGGCAAGCGTCCAGGTCGCGCACAATCAGGCTGATGTGATGGATGGCCCCGGTGATCAGCATCGTTATTGCTCCTGGCTACTGTGAGCCGGCTAAGACTGTCGTTTTGCCCAGGCCTTCCGGCCCCATGCCCATATAGCCGCCATCCACCGCCAGATCGGCGGCGGTGATGAAGGAGGCATCGTCGCTGAGCAGGAACAGCGCGGCAGCGGCGCATTCGACCGGCTCGCCGCAGCGCCGCAGCATGTGATATTCGCCCCAGATCGGATCCCATTTCTCGCGGCCGCCCCCGTCGATGGCCGCGGCCTTATAAACCTCCTGGGTCCAAATCCAGCCGGGGCTGATGCTGTTCACCCGAATGTTAAAGGGCGCCAGGTCGAAGGCCATGCATTTGGTGAGATTGTCCACCGCGCCTTTGGCGGCATTGTACGTCCAGCGATTGGGCTGGGCAATAAAGGCTGAAATGCTGGAGACGTTGACAATAGCGCCGCCGCCGGCGCGCCGCATGGCTGGCACCGCTGCCTGGGCCAGGTTGGCATAACCGATGGGGCCAACGCGCAGGCTGATGTCCCAATCCTCGGGCGTCGCATCCAGGCCCTTGGCCACGAATGAAAAAGCATTGTTGACCAGATAGTTGAGCTGGCCCCATTTGGCCACGGCGGCGGCCACGGCCCGCTGGCCGGTCGCCGGCTCGGCCACATCGCCCTGAAAGAACAGCGCGTCGTAACCAGCGGCGACGAACTCATCGGCCACGGCCTGGCCGTTTTCGCTCCGATCCAAAATCAACACCGCCGCCCCTTCGCGGCCCAGCTCGCGCGCCGTGGCGCGGCCAATGCCGGAGGCGCCGCCGGTCACCAGCGCCACTTTGCCTTTGAAGCGATCGGTTACGGGTAGTCGATCCATCAGGCTTCTCCTAATGTATCCATCCTGGAATGAAAAAAGAGATGCGAAACGGTGGCAGCGGCCGGGGCGGCATTCGCCCGCGCCAAACAGGCCGCGTATAATCATAGTCCATCATGGGTGACTGTGCTGCACAACACGGGGGACAAAAAGACGACCGCTGACGACAACCATCAAGGCGAGCAGCATCCCAATGCCGAGGACGAGCCTGCTTTTGAAGCGGACGCCGACGCCCTGGAGATCCCCGAGTTTGTCGACGCCGACCGGGTAAGCGAGTGGCTGGCCGGCATTGAGCCTGCCGTCAGCGCTCACGATCTGTATAACTTGCAGCAGTATCTGCTGGCGATTGGACGCAACCGTTTATTGGATCACGAACACGAGCTGCGGCTGGCCGCGCAGATGCGCGCCCCGCGCCGCCTGGCCGTGCTCAATGTTGGCCGCTCCAAGGACGGGCAGCCGCCGGCGCCGGCGGATGTGCTGGCGGCGCTGTATGACGATCTGACGCTGGACTGGCGCCGCTGGCAAGAGGTCGCCCGCGTGCATCCGCAAGCGCCGGTCAGCCTGGGCCAATGGCTGCGCGAGGCGCAAGCCTTGCGCGTGAACTGGGATTCCGAGCAACCGTCCACCTTGTATCGCTGGCTTAACGAGGGGCCGTGGGGGCAGGCGGCGGGGGCGGCGGGGCAGCCAGTGGCGCACCTG
>JAYTFQ010000784.1:0-2698 GCA_043734225.1 Anaerolineales bacterium
TGCTCGGGCACGAAGCCGGCTCCACGGCGATAACCTTGGCGTGCTTGCCGTTGGTCAGGTTCTGGTGGATGAACGGGTAGGCAAACCCGGCAAAGTTGCTGCCGCCGCCGGCGCAGCCGATGACGAAGTCCGGATACTCGCCGGCCATCTCCATCTGCATCAGCGCTTCCTCGCCAATTACGGTCTGGTGCATCAGCACGTGGTTGAGCACTGAGCCCAGGCTGTACTTCTTAGCGCCGCCGCTGGTAGCCGCCACTTCCACGGCTTCTGAAATCGCCAATCCCAGCGAGCCAGGGTTGTTCGGGTCCTGCTCCAGCGCGGCCCGGCCGGCGTGGGTGCGGTCCGTCGGGCTGGCATAAACGTCCGCGCCGAAATTCTCCATGATGATGCGACGATAGGGCTTCTGCTGATAGCTGACCTTGACCATGTACACTTCCAGCGCAATGTCGAAGAAGTTGCAGGCCATCGCCAGGGCCGCCCCCCACTGCCCCGCTCCGGTCTCGGTGGTCAGTG
This sequence comes from Anaerolineales bacterium, assembly GCA_043734225.1. GTDB lineage: Bacteria > Chloroflexota > Anaerolineae > Anaerolineales > UBA6663 > JAYTFQ01. Next base: position 514 of record JAYTFQ010000784.1, read on the forward strand.
CCTTAGTTCCCGCTTCCTTGTTGTAAAACGCTTGCGGCACGGCGGTGTTGGGCTTGTGCGAGCCGACCGGCGAGACGCCTTCATACTTGTAATAGATGTGGGCCGGGGTATCCAGCATCTTTTCCAGCCGCACCGCGCGCATTAGCGGGGTCGGCCGCCACAACTTGTAAATTTCGCGCACCGGCTCGGGGATCTCGATATAGCGCTCGGTGCTAATCTCTTGCAGGATCAGGCTCATGGGGAACAGCGCGCTCAGGAAGTCAGGAGTCACCGGCTCCAGCGTGCCCGGGTGCAGCACCGGCTGCGGCGGCACGGGCATGTCGGCGTTGATGTTGTACCAGGCCTTGGGAAGCTGGCTCTCATCCAGCAAATACTTGTGCTGCTCGCTCATGCGGGTCTCCTTTTGTGCAAAATGGGTCACGGCTTGGCGTTCCAATACTTCTTTGATTTCATCGACAGCGCTGAAAGCGCCGCGCCCGGCAACCGGGTCGATGTAGTTATAGTCCAAGGCCGAACGGAGTCAAATTCGATCCACCGCGACCGCGCTCTCCCCCGGGTCCAGCACCCGACCCAGGAACAGGAGACTGTCGGTCTCCCCATCGCGAATCAGAAAAATGAACGGATGATCGGCGCGGACGACGATTGGCGGCGGCGGTTCGTAACGCAACGCCGCGGAACTGCTAAGCAACCCTGTGGCCGCGGCGGCCTCCGTGCCCTTCTCGTCCACCGCCACAAACGCCTTATGAATCACGTCCGACAAGAACAGATCGCCCCGGGCGCTGGCGCCGGAGAAATCGGCTTGCGCCGCGTCGAAAGCCAGCGGCATGCCCAGCGCCGCCAGGGCGGCGGCCAGCGACATGCTGGTGTCGAAGATGAAGCGCGGCAAGTGCAGCTTCACGTCACTGTTGCGGAGCGCGAGCACGATGCGCTTGAGCTTCTGGGCCGTCAGCGACTGCTCAAAAGCCGCGAACTGCTCGGCGGGCGGCAGCAGCAGGATAAACGCCAGCCGGTGGCCCCGATAGGGCAGCCCCACCACTTCACACTCTGGTGTACGGGCGTAGTCCGTGTGCGTGTGGCGGTACATCAGCCGCGCCGCCACCTGGCTGCCATCCAGCTTGTAGAACGGTGCGCGGGGGCTATCGTCGTCGAAGGGGTCTGACCAACTGCCTTGGAAATAAATGGCGTTAGCCAGCACCATCCGGGTCAGCGCGCTCAGCCCGCCTGGGCCGACGAGCTGTGGGATCTTCCGCTCGGTGGCGCTGCTCACCCAGGCATTGATGGCGAGGCGGGCCTGCTCGCGGCCGGCGTCATCGCGGTAATCCGCCAGCTGCACCCCGGCGCCATAGTTGCGCCCCAGCACGTCCAGGAATTCGGGCCGGAATGCATAGCCCCGCTGCGCCCACAGCGCGCTGGCCACCAGCAGGCGCGCGCCGGCCGGGTCCACGCCGCCGTCCCAACGGCGCTCCGGGCTATTCAGCCTCCGGTCCAGCGCGTTGAAAGTCGCGTGCAGCGCTGTCTGCCCGACCGCGTAGTGCAGCGTCCGCGTCATCTGCGCCTCGGTCGCGCCGCGCGCCGCGGCATACAGCATGGCCAGCGCGGCCGAAATGCTGTAGGGCGAGAAGAACAAGTTGCCGTCCTGCTGCTGGCGCAGGTGCTGGTATAGGTCGAAAGCAAAATCGCTATTGGCGTCCGCCAGGTTGCTCCGCGCCTCGAGGTCGGCCACCGGCGACGGGTCGCGCGCCAGTTTTGATTTCATCAGGGTGCCGGTCTCAACGGTCATGGTGGCCTCCTGCGGGCCTGCGCGCGGGCAGAGCGGGACGCAGCCAAGTATAGAGGCGCGGCGGCGCATGTCAATTCTGCTGGCGCGCCCGCCCGATCTATTTTGGCAAAAATGCAAATTGGCGGTAATTGGCAGTGATTGCTCTGGCCTTGGCAGTCCGCCTGTGCCATATTAGTCTCAGCAGAACGCGCCGCTTAACCAGTAACGGCTGGCCGGGCCAAACTCGGATTGGCCCGGCCGCTGCGATGCGCATTACCCAGCCCGTCACCGGCGGATTTGAGCGCGGCCCGTCAGCAGAGGAGTGCCACATGAACTGCCCCAATTGCCACCACGCCTACGACGACCAGCAATTGACCTGCGCCGCCTGCGGGCAGGTGAACGCCCGCTCGACCCTGGAAAACCTGC
>JAYTFQ010000785.1:0-3998 GCA_043734225.1 Anaerolineales bacterium
TGCTGGAGCACCTCGCCATACTTGTTCCTGGGCGCATACCAGCGCGCGTCCCAGTCTCGGATGATGCCCAGCCGGAAACCAATTGGATGAACTTTGCGACCCATTTAGGCTGCCGCTCCTTCTCGCTCAGAAACCACAATGGTGATATGCGACGAACGCCGCAGGATCGGCTTGAACCGCCCGCGCGCGCCAAAGCGGCGCCATTTGCGGGTGGGGCCTTCGTCGGCGAACGCAGTGGCCACCACCAGGTCTTCCCGGCTCAGGCCGAAGTTCTCTTCCGCGTTCGCGATCGCCGTCCGCAGCACCTTGGCCACCGGTTCGGCGGCGGCGTTGGGCAGGAATTTCAGCATCGTCAGAGCAGCGTCCGCCGGCTTGCCGCGCACCAGGTTCACCACCAGGCGCACCTTCTGAGCAGACATGCCCACGTACTTGCCCACCGCGTGTACTTCTGTCATGGCTTGGCGGCCTCCACCGGCGCCGCCACGCCGGCGGCCTTTTCCTTCATGACGTGGCCGCGGAAGGTGCGGGTGGGCGCAAACTCGCCCAGCTTGTGGCCGACCATGTTCTCGGTCACATAAATCGGCACGTGGCGGCGGCCATCGTGCACGGCGATGGTATGGCCCACCATCTGCGGGAAGATGGTGCTGGCCCGGCTCCAGGTGCGAATGACTTTCTTATCGCCGCGCTGGTTCATGGCTTCGACCTTCTTCAGCAGCTTGGGCTCGACAAACGGACCCTTCTTTAGTGAACGTGACATAGCAACTCCCTCAAGCGGGCCAAAGCCGCGCGCTTTTCCGAATCGCCTGCGGCGCTTCCGACGTCAAACATCTCTCGATCACCGCTTCTTTCCGCGGCGCTTAATGATCATGTTATCCGAGCGCTTGTTGCGCCGGGTCTTCCAGCCGCGGGTGGGCTTGCCCCACGGGCTGCGCGGGCCTGGCTTGCCCACCGGCTGCCGGCCTTCGCCGCCGCCGTGCGGGTGGTCGCGCGGGCTCATGGCGGTGCCGCGCACGGTGGGCCGGATGCCCAGGTAGCGCTTGCGGCCGGCCTTGCCCAGCTTCACGTTCGAATGGTCCAGATTGCCGACTTCGCCAATCGTGGCCATGCAGTTCTGCGAGATCAAGCGCACCTCGCCCGAGGGCATGCGCACCTGGGCGTAGTCGCCTTCCTTGCCGATCAGCTGCGCGGCCGCCCCTGCCGAGCGCGCCAACTGCCCGCCCTTGCCCGGCTGCAGCTCAATGTTGTGGATCTCGGTGCCGACGGGAATGTTGGCCAGCGGCAGGGCATTCCCCGCCCGGATGTCCACATTCTTGCCGGAGATGAGCGTGTCGCCCACCTTGATATCCAGCGGCGCCACGATGTAGCGCTTGTCGCCGTCCACGTAGAACAGCAGCGCGATGCGGGCCGAGCGGTTCGGGTCGTACTCGATCGCCGCCACCTTGGCCGGGATATCCAGCTTGTCGCGCTTGAAATCGATGACGCGATAGTGGCGCTGGGCGCCGCCGCCGCGATGGCGGACGGCAATGGTGCCGGTGTAGTCACGCCCGCCGTGGCGGCGCAGCGGCCGCAGCAGCCGGCGCTCCGGGGTGCTCTTGGTAATTTCTTCGAAGGTCGCGCTGGTCATGCCGCGCCGGCCTGGCGAAGTTGGCTTATAGACTTTTACGGCCATTACTTCACCCCTTCAAACAGGTCAATGGTCTGGTCAGCGCGCACGGTCACAATCGCCTTCTTGTATTCGGCCCCGCGGACCACCGTCCGCCGGCCATACTTGCCGCGCCGCCCGCGCTTGGCTGGCGACACGACCACGTTCACGCGTTCCACTTCCACGTCGAACAGGGTCTGCACGGCCTCTTTGATCTGGGGCTTGCTGGCGTGGCGTGCCACTTCAAATACATATTGGTGCAGCTTGCCGCTCAGATGGCGAGACTTTTCAGTCTCGATCGGCCGGCGCAGCACATCGTATAAGGTCAAGATTGGCATGTGGGCCTCTTAGTATCCAATCGCTCAGCCCAGGTAACCCTGGATAATCTCGAGCGCCCCGAGTGGCAGCAGCACTTTGTCGCAGCCCAGCAGGTCGCGCACGTTCAAATAGCCGGCCCGCAGCAGCTTGGCCTGCGGCAGGTTGCGCAGGGTCTGCTCCACGGCTTCATTGCGCGCGCCCAGCAGGATGAGCGCAGTTTTGCCCTCGCCCACCAGCCCGGCCAGCGTCAGCGCCATGGTCTTGGTCTTGCCGTTTTCCACGGCCAATTCGTCCACGACCACAATCTGGCCGTCGGCGGCCTTCACCGACAGCGCTGAGCGCAGCGCGCCGCGGCGCATCTGGCGCGGCATATCCAGCGCGTGCGAGTGCGGATGGGGCGTGTGCACCTTGCCGCCGCCCTTCCACTGCGGCGCGCGGGTGGAGCCTTGCCGGGCGCGGCCGGTGCCCTTCTGCTTCCAGGGCTTCTTGCCGCCGCCCGAAACTTCGCCGCGCGTCTTGGTGTCGTGCGTGCCCAGGCGGGCGTTCGCCATCTGGCGCACGTAGGCCTGGTGCATCAGGTCTTTGTTAATGGGCGCCTCGAAGATGCCGGCCGGCAATTCGACCGTCTTCACCGTTTCGCCCTTCATGTTCTTGACATCGGCTTGCATGGCAGTCCTCCTACTCGTTTCTCGGGCTAGCGGTTGCGCTCGCGAATAATGACGATGGTGCCCTTGCCGCCCGGCACGCTGCCACACACGCCCAACAAATTGCGCTCACCGTCGACCAACACCACTTTGATGTTCTGGGAAGTGACGCGGTCACTGCCCATGTGGCCGGCCATGCGCTTGCCCTTATACACGCGGCCGGGGGTGGTGGTCTGCCCGCTGGAGCCTGGCGCGCGCGTGCGGTCAGATGCACCGTGGCTCTTGGGCTGGCGGTTGAAGTGATAACGCTTGATGGCGCCTTGAAAGCCCTTGCCTTTGCTGATGCCGATCACGTCCACGGCGTCGCCCACCGCAAACACATCCGGGCCGAGCTTGTCGCCGGCCTTCAGTTCCGGAAAGGCGCCGCGAAACTCGCGCAGATGGCGCAGGGGAGGCAGGTTGCCCTTCTTGAGGTGGCCGCGCTCGCCGGCGGCCAGTTTCTTGGGGTTGACTTCCTCGAAGCCCAGTTGCACCGAGTCGTAGCCTTCATGCGCCACGGTGCGGACCTGCGTAACAAAGCAAGGCCCAGCTTCAAGGAGCGTCATCGGCGATACTTTGCCGTCGGCTGCTATGAGCTGGGTCATGCCCACTTTCTTCGCAATCAGGCCTTTCATAAATGGAACTCCTTGTCCTTCATATACGGGACTGTCTGACTGGCCAAAGTCAGCATCATCCCCACACCGGTTCGTTAGCCCGTCGGGCCGCGGCACACGTTATCGTTGGGCCGCGCACCCGCCGGCTCGTTGCCCGGCAGTTACAGCAAGTCAATTGGTGGCCAGTCAATGGGTCGTTTGGTTGTCTCAACCAATTGACTAATTGACCAGTTCACCAGTTGACCAATTGACTTATAACTTTATTTCAATATCCACGCCGGCCGGCAGGTTCAGCCGAGTCAGCAGGTCGATCGTCTTGCTGTCCGGATCCACCACGTCAATCAGGCGCTTATGGGTGCGGATTTCAAAGTGCTCTTGCGAATCTTTGTCGATGAAAGCGCCGCGCCGCACGGTGAACTTCTCGATGCGGGTCGGCAGCGGCACCGGGCCGACCACTTTGGCGCCGGTGCGTTCAGCCGTTTCGACAATGCGCTTGGCCGACTGGTCAAGCACCCGATGATCGTACGCCTTCAAACGGATGCGGATCTTCTGCTTAGCCATGGTTAGTCAATAACTTTCGTGATAACGCCGGCGCCGACGGTCAGGCCGCCTTCGCGGATGGCGAAATGCCCGCCGGCTTCCAGCGCCACCGGCGTGATCAGCTCCACCGCCATGTTCACATTGTCGCCGGGCATGACCATCTCCACCCCGGCCGGCAGGCTGATCGCCCCGGTCACATCC
>JAYTFQ010000786.1:0-2454 GCA_043734225.1 Anaerolineales bacterium
GCTATCCAGTGGTGCTGAAGATTTACTCCGAGACCATCACGCACAAGACCGACGTGGGCGGGGTGAAGCTGAACCTGCGCGATGCCGGGGCGGTGCGCGACGCCTTTGACGCGATCGAGACCTCGGTGACCGAAAAAGTGGGCGCGGAGCATTTTCAGGGCGTGACGGTGCAGCCGATGGTGAAGCTGGACGGCTACGAGCTTATTGTGGGCAGCAGCATTGACCCGCAGTTTGGCCCGGTGGTGCTGTTTGGCAGCGGTGGGCAGCTGGTGGAGGTGTTCAAAGACCGAGCGCTGGCGCTGCCGCCGCTGACCACCACCCTGGCGCGGCGTATGATGCAGCAGACTCTGATTTACAAGGCGCTGCAGGGCGTGCGCGGCCGCCCGCCGGCGGACCTGGCCGGGTTGGAACAACTGCTGGTGAAGTTTAGCTGGCTGGTGTCGGAGCAGCACTGGATTAAAGAAGTCGATATCAACCCGCTGATCGTGGCCTATGACCCGGCGGCAACTGCGCCGATGCTGGCGCTGGATGCGCGCGTGGTGGTGTACGGCAAGGACGTGACCGAGGTCGAGTTGCCGCGGCTGGCCATCCGGCCCTATCCCAGCCAATACGCCAGCGATTGGACGTCCAGGCAGGACGCTGTGCTTGGCATCCGGCCGATCCGGCCCGAAGATGAGCCAATGTTGGTCAAGTTTCATGCGACGCTGTCGGACCGCAGTGTCTATTTGCGCTATCTGCATCCGATGCAGTACAGCACCCGCGTGGCCCACGATCGACTGTCGCGCATCTGCTTCATTGACTACGACCGCGAGATGGCGCTGGTGGCCGAGCAGGGCGAGGGTGATGCTCGCCAGATTCTAGGTGTGGGCCGGCTCAGCAAGCTGAGCGGCGGCAATCAGGAGGCGGAATTCGCCATCCTGGTGAGTGATTCGTTCCAGGGGCACGGCCTGGGCACGGAGCTGCTGCGGCGGCTGATTGAGGTGGGCCGAACCGAGGGGCTGCTGCGTATCGTGGGCTTTATCTCGCCGGAGAACGACGCTATGCAACGGGTGTCGCGGAATTTGGGCTTCATACTCAAGCGCAAGCTGGAGGATGACTTGATCGAGGCCATCCTCGATCTCACCCAGGAAAAACCTTGAAGACCAGGGCCAATCATTGATACCATTCCCGACAATGTTGAGCACATGGCCAGGCGCACTCCCGGCCATGTGCTCAACATTGTCGGGAAACTTTTGCCATAAGTATTTGAGGGTTGCATGAAACTATTGATTTTGGGCGGGACGGCATTTGTGGGCCGGCACCTGGTGGAAACAGCGCTGGCGCGCGGGCACGCGTTGACGCTGTTTAATCGGGGGCGGGGCAATCCGGACCTGTTCGCGGATTTGGAGCGGCTGCAGGGCGAACGGCCGGATAACCTGGCGGCGCTGCGCGGGCGGCAGTGGGACGCGGCCATTGACACCAGCGGCTACACGCCGCGGGCAGTGGCGGCCAGCGCGGGATTGCTGGCTGGGGCCGTGGCGCATTACACGTTTATTTCCACCCTCTCGGTCTACGTGGAGGGCGCGCCGGCGGACGTCGACGAGCACGGTCCGCTCAGCCAAATGCCGGCCGACAAAGCCGGCAGCGAAGAAGTGACCGGCGAGACCTATGGCCCGCTGAAGGTGCTGGCGGAGCAGGCGGCCGAAGCCGCTATGCCCGGCCGCGTGCTCATCCCGCGGCCAGGGCTGATCGTCGGCCCACATGATCCCACCGACCGCTTCACCTATTGGCCGGCGCGGGTGGCGCGCGGCGGCGAAGTGTTGGCGCCGGATGGGCCGGACGTGCCGGTGCAGTTCATCGATGCGCGCGACCTGGCCGCCTGGACGCTGGACAGCGTGGAAGCCGGCCGCACCGGCGTGTTCAACGCCACTGGCCTGGCGCGGCCGCTGACCTTTGGCGAAATGCTGGAGACGTGCCGCGCGGTGAGCGGCAGCGGGGCCAGCCTGGCCTGGGTGGACGAGCAGACCTTGTTAGATCATCAGGTGGAACCGTTTGGTGATTTGCCGCTGTGGCTGCCGCGCAAGGACGAGGCATTTATGCGCGTCAACATTGACAAAGCGTTAGGCGCCGGGCTGACCTTCCGCCCGCTGGCCGACACGGTGCGCGACACGCTGGCCTGGGACGCCACTCGCCCGGCGGATGCGCCGCGCCGGAATGGGCTGACGCCTGAGCGTGAGGCAGTGGTATTGGCGGCGTGGCACGCTAAGGCGACCGGAAAAGCGGAATCTACAAAGGTCGCGAAGGAACACGAAGGTTAAAGGGATTGCAAAAGACTGGCTGGCATGAATTGCTTGGCCGAATTGGAGGCTGTGGCCCACAGTGCCGCTGGGCCAAATAGGCCCAATTGGGTATCTGCTCAGCGAGTCATAAAATGCCGGCCGAATTGGATGTCGTGGTCAGACGCGCGCAGGGGGC
>JAYTFQ010000787.1:0-2156 GCA_043734225.1 Anaerolineales bacterium
GCGGGAGCAGGGGAATGTCTGTCACGTAGGCTCCCAAAGCCGGCTGCACTCTAAATCATCGCAGGCGGTCAGCGACCTTTGCAGTTTTGGCAGCCAGTACTGGGTCAAGTCGGGCTGCACACCCCCACGGCAATATTCCGTGGCAATGTAGACCCCCATCGCCACGCACAGCCGGTAGTCATCGAACAGTCGTTCCCAAGGATAGCCCGTGACCCCGCGTTGGACGAGCTGGGCGTGATAGTGTCTGAGAACGGGCAGCTCCAGGCTGCGGCGGGCTTCCACCTTCCAGTAGAGCACCATGGCATAGGCCAGATCGTAGACCCCCAGCCAGGTGGTCAGGCTCCAGTTGAATGGCTGCCGGTCAAGCAGGTAGATCGGCCGCTCCCCCTCGCGCGGCGCCAGTATGTTGGTGCAGCCCGCATCGCCATGAATGAGCGTGAAGCCATGGTCGTCCTGGGTGCGCGCAATGATCGCCGGCGGGTGCTGCGCGTAGATGGCCCGGATGGCCTCCGGCCAGTGCGGCGCTAGCGCCGCGGAGAACTGCTGCAGGATGTGCCCAACGCCGGGCTCAGCGATGGCCACAAAGCGCCGAATGTGCGCGGCCGTATGGATGGGCGCCCCGGCCTTCGCCAGCCGCTGCGCCCCCCACCAGTGCGCATGCATGGCCGCCAGGCCCTCGGCCAGCGCCAGGCCATAGTCCAGGCTGGGCGTTTTCGCGCCGGCCTCGACATGCGTTTCGGACAGGTCATCCAGCAGCAGGTGATAGCGCTGCTGAGCCTCCGAGAAGACGGCGTCATAGCAGCGGACGAGCGGCGCATCCGTCACACCGGCGTAGTCGCGCGTGTAATAGGTCACTTCCGAGGGGCCGAAGGACTCGCCGTCCAGGGCCACGTTGACCATTTTCAAGAACAAGGATTGTGGCCGGGCGCCGCTCGACCCGTCCGCATAGCGAAGTCTGAGGCGGCCGCTCGTCGACCAATTGCCTCGGCCAGTATCGACGTCAAACGCCGCCACCGCTCCGCGGGTCAAAGCGCCGCTGATGGTCAGAACGGCTGTTAGCCACTCAGGCGTGACCTGCTCGATGCTGGCGATCACTGTCTCTGGAATTGTGTCCGGCTCCAATCTGGACGGGTGGCGCGGGCAGGAATGGCTATCTGGTCATGTCCATTGTAAGGCCAGGCCAGCGGCGCTGGTTGAGGCAGTATAGATCGTGCCACTCCGACCGGTGGCATAGCTCGGTGGCAACCAGATCGCGATTTCGTAATCGACGCCAACCCGCGTGGAGGCTATTGTGCGGATGTGGGTGTCAAGCAGTCTCATGGCAGGATAAAGTGAAAGATCCGTCTCTGGCATTCTTGATCTCCAGACCGAACTTCGATGGGTGGTGCTCGCCTGGGCCACAACGGGCTACGTTGGCACCATGCCCACCTTTCTCATCAGTACTCTGGCCTCATCGGCGCAGTCGAAGAAGAAATCCAGGACCGGGAGCAAATAGGCATAAAACTCGGCCTCAGCCAGACCGAAGGCCTGTAAAGAAAATGCCCGGCTTTCGGGGGAACAAGCCCACGCCATCCCGCCTGGCAAAGAAGCACCACGAAAAATAGCCATACAGGCCACATAGGCCAGCCGCACCGCATCCCTGTCGCCCGACCAGCCCGCCTCGCGCAGACCTTTTACGTAACCCTCAAAGGCGGCCGCATCGAGGGCCGCCATGGCTGAAGGTGGCCAGTCCCCAAACGTGGTGCTCCCGCCCACAAGCGCATGGAGCTCAACGCCCAAGGCGCTCACACCGCATTGCTCCCAATCGATCACGACCAACTCGGGCTGCTCGTCGGCCCCCTGCTGGACTAAGAGATTTCGCCGCTGGCAGTCAAAATGGGCCAGGCACTGGGGTAAGGTTTCCAGGACGCCGCAAAACAGCTCGCGTTCCGCCCAGAGTCGCTCCCAACGCACACGCGTCGTTTCAGAAATGTACTTTTGATGGAAGGGCGACTGCCAGACGGTTTCCGAGTCGATCTCCACAAGATGGCCGCGGTGGGGCTGCCGGGTGAGCCAGGGTTCCGCAGGGAGCGGCCTGGCCATGTTGGCGCCATTCCAACGTCCTAGTTGGCGAGCGGCAAAGGCATAATCGTGCAGCGTCCAGACGCCCGAGCGGG
>JAYTFQ010000788.1:0-3195 GCA_043734225.1 Anaerolineales bacterium
CCAAGGGGTCGGGCCACCGTCTCTCATTCGGCTTTCATTTTATGACAAGTTTTCGCAGTTATTGCCGGGGTGTCTGTTTTCGTGTGGCAGTAGTGGCAGTAGTGGTTTTTCGGCCAAAAACCGCAAAAATGTGTGGCAGTAAAAATGGGGCTTCGCGGCGCTCGAGTGACAGACATAATGAAGCGGCGGGGGACATAACGCCAAAGACCGGCATTGTGCCGCCCGCCACTACAACGATTGAAACCGTTTAGCGCCTGATCAGCGACAGCCACAGCCGCGGAAAAAACCGCTGATATTCAAACGCGCCAATGTCGCAGCGGGCACCGCCCACACCGTCGCCATCCACCGGCCGGGCCACGCCGCGCTGGTCGGTGGCCGGGCAAAGCGGCACGCTGGCGGTGTCGATGGCGGGGCTGCCAACCAGCAGGGCATGCGTGGGGGTAGGGCCGCCGTTAAACGCCAGTGGCGCCAGGAGCGGGTTGGTGTCGGTCAGGTCACCTGTGATGAAATGGCAGCTATTCCCGTCTTCAAGGTTGTCGCCATATGACGTCGCAAAGCCGAGGCAGTTGCCATTGCCGCTGCCTGCAATGATGCTGTTGGCGATGTGAACCGTGCCGGTGACGTTGTTCGCGGCCGCGGCGTGGTTGCTGTAGAAGGTCGTGTAGCTGAGCGTGGCATATTCCAGGTTGTCAGTGCTCAGCCCGCCGCCGACCGTGGCCGAATTGCCGGAGACAGTGGTGTTGATCAGGGTGAGCGCCGGGATCCCACCTGAGGCTCGCAGGTCAAGTCCGCCGCCGGGGCCGGCCAATGCCCGGTTGCCGTAAATGGCGCTGCTGATGACCGTGAGCGTGGCGCCAAAGCTGACGTGGATGCCGCCGCCGGGTCCCAGGTCGGCGACGTTGTTGTACACCAGGCTGTTCGTGAGGGTGAGCACGCCGTAGAAAACAGTCAGCCCGCCGCCGGCATAATTCGGGCTTCCGCTGATGACGTGATTGGCATAGATCTGCACCCGGTCCAGAGTAAGTGTCCCACTGGATTCGTCGTCCATGCCGCCCGCCCAGCCATTTGGGCCCAGCACGGTGTTGCTGTAGATGGCGACATCCACTAGCGAGGCTGGCCCCTCGGTGTAGAGCGCGCCGGCCCAATCGCGACTGAAATTCGAGTACAGGCTGACGCGCGTTAGGGTCAAGGGGCCATAGTTCTCAATTGCGGCCGAATTGCCGGCCCGATTGTCGTGCAGCGTACTGTCGACAATCAGCATGGAAGCACGGTTGTAAATCGCGCCACCATGGCCGCTAACCAGCGCCTGGTTGCCGGCAAAAGTGGAGCCGGATACGATCGCCTGGCTGCCGTTGGTGACATAGAGCGCCCCGCCGCAGCAGGTGCTGGTGTTGCTGACAAACAGGGTGTTGGTCAGCGCTATGCGGGCATGGTCCACAAACACCGCGCCGCCGCCACCACCCGACTGGTCGTGGCCGTCGCGGACGACCAGGTTGAGCAGGGTGAGGCTGGCGCCGGAGTTGACCGAGAAGACGCGCGTGATGCCGCCGCCGCTCAGGATGACCTGGCCGAGCGTGCCGCCGTCGATGGTAGTCGGCTGGGTGATAACCTTTTGGCTGCTGACCGTGATGGTGACCGGGCTGGGACCGCAGTTAAAGGTAACCAGGCCGCCGCCGGCCAGCGCGCTGGTGAGGCCGGCATTGTTGCAGGAGGTGACGACGCCATTGGCAGAGGCCACTTTTGGCGTCAGGACGAGGCCCAGCAGGAGCAGCGGCAGCAGGCCCGCGCCGGCGGCCAGCGGAATGGCCAGGCTGCGGCGCCAGCCGTGAGCGGCAAGAAACAATGAAAGCCGAGAGTGATTCACGCGATTTCCTTCCTATTTTGCCAGTTATGGCTCAGCCAAGCGTGCGAGCAGCCCATGCACACTGTTGCTGGAGATTATCGACCAGGATGGTTTTCGCGCAACTGTGAGTGTTGGGGCGGATGAGGGCTGACGGCTCGCGGTTGTGAGGCGGCAGGGTCCATCCGGGTTAGGTTGGAAATGAATGTCATTCTGGCGGACTGGCGGGGCGGGGTTTCCCCGCCCTGGCTGGGACGACCCACCTGGCAATGGCGCGGCAACCGCGCCCCGACCGCCAGCGCCCGAGTGCACGCCATGGGGGGGCCTGTCTGCTTTAAAGCGGTCCCCCGGGATGATTTTAGAAGGATGGTCGGGTGGCGAGGGCGAGCAGGTCGGCGAATTCGGAGGGTTGGAGCTCGTTGAAGTCTGTCTGGGGGATTTTGAGATAGCGCCATCAGGTATACGGCACGACAGACGGCTCACGAGGCCCCCTAAATAGCGGTAATCTTCTCTCGGAACAGAAATGTGAACAACGTGCTGGACCCGTTCAATGGTCCGTAAATGGCAACACGCGTCATATCCAGGGATTGCTCAAATATCGCGGCGCCCAAGGCGGCGCAAACCAGCGGCAGCCGATTCTTGAAGTTGAGTTCCTTGTGGACGTCGCCGGCGCGAATCGTGACGGAATAGTCGCCGCGCCGGCGAGCGGGCTCAACATAGCGCTCGCGGCAGAACGCGCGCACCTGGTCGGCGTTTGAGGCTTCTGGGTCAGGCTGCATCTTGTTTCCCCCGCTGGGCGTGTGGCGGTGAAGAGGCCGATGATCGGCAGACTTCAGCGACAGGCTATCGCGTTGCGACTTGCAAAGATTATAGCCGGGCTGGCGCAATGGGCAAACGGCCCGCGATTATAGACCGCTTGTTAGATGTAGCCCGCCCAAACTAAGGGGCATTTCACTTCGGTGAAGGCCCACATCTATCCACGGCCCGTAACATTATGTCCGTACACTTCTTCCCGCTGCCTGTGCCACTTCTTTTAGCATTTTTGCCGTTAAAACCACTCGCGTAGCGGCCACTTGTAAACAGGTACCCTGCCCAGGACAGGAGCACGGCACGGCAATAAAGGACTAAGTGCAGAACAGTAAATTCTGAAGCATCATTCTCGCCAAAAGGCACCCTTCCCCCAGCAGGGTTTAAGGGCGGACAGGGCCAGTGCAATCCAAAAAAACAGGTACTCCGACGCCGGGCGGTGGGCGGCGCGCCCGCAAATTCCAGGCGTTTGTTGCTCCGGCCTGCCCGGGCAAGGTGGCAAAAAGGCTCTTGCCGCCTAAAATTTTTCAATTGTGAAGTCACCTGTC
>JAYTFQ010000789.1:0-3930 GCA_043734225.1 Anaerolineales bacterium
GCAGGTTGGAGAGTGATATAGCCGATATTTAGCAACTAACTTACTTGTCAGATGGCGAAATTACTAAATGGGCAGTTTCGATTTAGGCTGGAAAACAAGAAAGAGAGAGCGGGGAAGTGGGGAGTGTAACTTCCACTTACGAAGCGGTTGCTCTGCCGATTGAGCTAAGGTGGCGATGGTGCCGATTATACCAAAGACGAGCGCACCGCGTATGGGTGCCCCGAGCGATACCGCTTGGCTGTCGGGGCGGTGCGTCAAAATGAGTATCGGCGCGAGGTCAGCCAGCACTTGCCCGGCCACGGTTGCCGCTGCCCGCGTTTCGGCATCTGGCACGAACCTTGCACCTCTTCTGTATTCGGGGCGGGCGCGTTCGTGCTTTGGTTAGGCCGGTGTTATAATCCCGCCCGAACCCATTTCAAACCGGGCGGGCATGTCATTCGAGTTTTGGGGCTTCAATCAAGCAGCCTTTCTCAGCCCGCCCGCGGGCCTGTTCGGTTACATTTTCGTCCTCCTGTATGCCAGCGTAGGCTTGTTGGCCCTCTTCCGAGGCCTGGGCTCCCTCGGGCGCCTCAAAGCGGGGCAGTGGCTGGCGCTCTTCGTGCTGCTCGCCGCCGGCGTGCTGGCCGCCCAGCTCTTCATCCTGCGCTTTCCCGCTCGAATCCTGCCGCCGCCCGGCATTCCCTTGGAATCGCGCCGGCCGGGCCTGGCCTTGTTTGTCCTGCTGCCCGCCTTCCTGGCCGGCGGCTGGCTGGGTGTGCTGCCGGCCATGCTGGTGGGCTTTGCCACCGGCGTATCGCGCGCCGGCTGGGAAACCTTTTCCTGGTTCACGCCCTTTGAATACATGTTTGTCGCCGGCGCGGTGGCCTGGCTCGTGCGCCAGGACTATCGCGGCTGGCCGTTGGCTGTCATACGCCACCCGGCCGCGGCTGGGTTGGCGGTCGGGCTGCTGGCCTGGCCGCTATTGTTTCTGTCATATCTGTTCTATTCACCCACCATCGGCTTGCCGGGCTGGGACTATGTGTCATCTCTGACCAACGCGGCCTATCCTGTTTTTCTGGCCGAGGCTGGCATGGCCGGCCTGCTGGCCGAGTTTGCCCGGGTTGGCGTGCCGGCCTGGTGGGGCACTCCGCGCCGGCTGCGGCCGCCGTTTTATTCGTCCAGCCTGAACAGCAAACTATTCTTTGGGCTGATCCCCATCGGGATCTTTGGTATTGCCGTGCTTTTGTGGGCCACCATCCATCTGGCCACCGATGTGGCCACGGGCCTGATGGTGGACCAGATGGCCGGTGTGGCCGACACCGCTGGCCGCGGCATTCCCTTCTTCATCCAAACCGGGCAAAACCTGGTGGCCAGCCTCGCCAGCCAGCGCGATCTGCTTACCGCCGCGCATCAGACCCAGGTGACCACACTCTCCACCAATCTGCGCGTGGTGCCGTTCTTCCGTCAACTCACCCTGTACGGTGCCAATCTTGAGCCGATGGCCGGCTATCCCGCTGATAGCGCCGACTTGCCCGCCCTGCGCGCCAGCGAGAAGCAGTTGCTCGGTCTGGCCCAGAGCGGCATCCCCCAAAACGCCGTCATCTACCCGGCCGACCCGGCCGGCCCGGTGGATGTGGTCTTCGTCGTGCCCGTGCGCAACGCGGCCGGACAGATCGCCGGGGTGATGCTGGGTCGCGCCGACCTGGCCACCAATCCCTTGATGCAGTCGGCCACCAGCGGGCTGTCTGGCCTGGCCAACGGCCTTGGCCAGGGTTTTATTCTCGACGACCAGGGCGTGATCATCTATCATCCCAACCCGGCCGAACGCCTTAGCACCTTCCAGCCGGAACCCTCTGCCGCCCGGCTCGATACGCGCCTGGCCGGCGCCCAGGCTTATCAGGACCAGGCGCCCGACGGCACGCGCCGGCTGGTGCTGTATTACCCGGTGCCCGGCCACCCGTGGAGCGTGGTGGTGATGGTGCCTAACTACGTGGTGTTGGCCCTGGCCGCGCAGATTTCAACCAACCTGGTATTGTTGCTGCTTGGGGTGGGCCTGGCCGGCTTGTTTGTCATTTTCCTCATCGCCGGCCGCGTCATCCAGCCGGCCACCATGTTGTCGCAGGCCGCCGAGCGTATCGCCGAGGGCCACCTCGATCAGCCGGTGGTCGTGACCGGCGAGGACGAAATCGGCCGCGCCAGCCTGGCCTTCGAGCGCATGCGCCAAAAGCTGCGCGCCCGGCTGGACGAGCTCAGCCTGCTGCTGCGCGTTAGCCAGGGCGTGGCCGGCAGTTTGAACCTGGACGATTCACTCCCGCCCATTCTGGAAGCCGCCCTGGCTGCCAGCGGGGCCACTGGCGTGCGTATTGTGCTGGTGGCAAATGAAGACCCGACAGCCCTCGAGGGCGCCGCCAACCAGCGCTACCCCGCCGGCGCGGCCGCTGACTTGATGGAACTGCTCGATCGCGGCGTGCTGCAGCTCATGCGCGATGAGCCGTACGTGGTCCTGGACAACCTGATGCGGGCCCGAACGGTGTTGGATGTGGCCTTGGTGGGCAGCCGCTTGCAGGCGTTGGGGGCCTGGTCTCTGCGGCAGGAGAACCACTTTTACGGCGCGTTGTGGTTGGCCTATGATCAGCCGCACACCTTCACCGACACTGAGAAGGACTTCCTGGCCACCCTGGCCGGCCAGGCCGCGCTGGCAGTGGCCAACGCGCGATTGTACGAGGCCGCCGACCAGGGCCGCAGCCGCCTGGCCTCCATTCTGGCCTCCACCGCCGATGCCGTGGTCGTCACAGACCGGGCCGGCCGGCTGCTGCTGCTCAACCCGGCGGCCGAAGCCGCGTTTGAGCTGGCCGGTCAGTCGGTCATTGGGCGCCCGGTGGGGCAGGTACTGCGCAACCCCGACCTGGCCAAGCTGCTGCTCGATCGGCCGGCCGCTGCCGGCGCGCCCCCGACCTCCACCGGCGAGTTTGAGATCGCCGGCCGCACGCTGTTTGCCTCCGCCTCGAATATCATCAGCGACGACGGCTCGGTGGTGGGGCGCGTGTGCCTGCTGCGCGATGTCACCCGCTTCAAAGAGCTGGACCAGATGAAATCGGAGTTTGTGGCCACTGTCAGCCACGATCTGCGCGCGCCGCTCACCTTCATCCGCGGCTATGCCACCATGCTGCCCATGGTTGGCGCGCTCAACGAAAAACAGCGTGAGTTTGGCGACAAGATCATTGGCGGCGTGGAGCAGATGACCGTGCTCATCGACAACCTGCTCGACCTGGGCCGCATCGAGGCCGGGGTCGGCCTGGCGCGCGAGCCAGTGCGAATGAACATCATTATTGCCGAGGTGGTCAACTCCCTGTTGCCCATTGCCGCCAATAAGGGCTTGCGGCTGGAGGTGGATCTGCCGCCTGCCATGCTGGCCCTGTCCGGCGATGCCACGCTGCTGCGCCAGGCCGTGGCTAACCTGGTCGACAACGCCATCAAGTACACCCCCGGCGGCGGCGAGGTGCGGCTGCACGCCTCGCTGGAAGGCGGCCAATTCCAGTTTGATGTGACCGATTCCGGTCTGGGCATCGCCCCGGCTGATCAGACGCGCCTGTTCGAGCGCTTCTTCCGCGTGCAGCAGCGCGGCAGCAGTCTGGTGAAGGGCTCCGGCCTGGGCCTGGCCATCGTCAAGTCGATCGCCGAGCGGCACGGCGGGCGCGTTTGGGTCGATAGCAAGCTGGGCAAGGGCAGCACCTTCGGTTTTGCCATCCCGGCCTCTCCCGGCCTGAACAGCGACGCAAAGGTTGAAGACGGCTCCCCAGGCTCCTCTACGAATTAATGGATGGGCAACATTATGTTTCGCCGCTTCATTTGCCGATTTCCGCTCCATGTGCTGCTCCCGCAGGGTCCGCTCCCGAAGGGGACCGCTTTGAAATAGAGACCCTATAGCCCCAGGGCGCCTTTACCGCCCGC
>JAYTFQ010000790.1:0-2329 GCA_043734225.1 Anaerolineales bacterium
ACCCCAGCGGCGCGCCGTGGCGGGCGCCGGATTGGTACATTCAGGCGGTAAGCGGCGGACTAGGGCCGGCAGGCGCCATGAAGGGCTTCGTCGAGCTCAAGCAGATGGGGCTGATCGACAAGGTGCCGGCGCTGGCCTGCATCCAGGCGGATGGCTGCGCGCCGATGGCCAACGCCTTCCGGCGCAATTTGGAGGTGGCCGAGCCGGTGCGCACACCGCGCACCCACATTGCGACATTGGCCACCGGCAGCCCGGGCCGGGCGTATCAGATTTTGCGACGCTACATCCAAACCTATGGCGGGCAGATCGACAGCGTGAGCGATGAGGAAGCCTACCGCGCGGTGCACGTGCTGGCCAAGATGGAGGGCCTGTCAATGGAGCCGGCCGCCGGAGTGGCCTTTGCCGGGCTGATCAAGCTGGTGCGAGCGGGGGTAATCGGCCCAGACGACGTGGTGGTGGTCAATTGCAGCGGGCACACCTTCCCGGTGGAGACCGGGGTGCTGGGCGAAGGCTGGTCACGAGAAGTGGAGCTGCCGGCGCAGGAGCCGGAGCCGGTGGACCTTTCACGCGAGGCGGCCCGGCCGCAAGAGGGCCTGCTGGCCGCGCTATTGCGGCTGGACGAGCGCGTGCGCTTGGTGGCGATTGTGGACGATAACCCGGACGCCGTGCGGCTGATCAGCCGCATTTTGCAAGCTAAGGGCGACTATGAGATTGTGACGGCCACCGATGGCCGCAGTGGGCTGGAAATGATCCGGCGGCGCCGGCCAGACCTGGTGGTGCTGGACCTGATGATGCCGGAGATGGACGGCTTTGCCGTCATCGACGCCCTGAGATCGGATGCGGCCACCCAGGATATTCCGGTGATCGTGGTAACGGCCAAGGAGCTGACGACGCCGGAGCGCGACCGGCTGAACGGCCAGATCGATTCGCTGCTGCAAAAGGGCGCATTCATGGACGACGAATTATTGGCAGACGTGTTGGGCGCGCTGACCTGAGCGCGGTGGTGTAGAAATCGGTTCCCCAGATGCTGGAACGGCTGAAGTCGCCTCGTTTGAACCAGGCTCAGACCCAAGGCATTGTCGCTGCCTTACTTTCGGCGGTGGTGCTGGGACTGGCGCCCACCTTCGGCAAGCAAGCCATCAACGCTGGCACGCCCGCGCTGTCGGTGGTGGCTGTGCGCACTCTGCTGGCAACGCTCAGCCTGTGGGTTGTTTTCAGCCTGCACCCGGCCGGCCGGCGCCTGTTTTACATCTACCCGGTAGGGCTGTGGGGGTGCCTAACGGCTGGGGTCGTCAACGGGCTGGGCTCGCTGATGTATTACACCGGGCTGGCGCGGCTGGACGCCTCTTTGGCGCAGATGCTCTACACGCTTTACCCCATTTTCTTGACGCTCTTCCTGCGGCTGGAAGGCCATGCGGTCTCGCGTTTTACGCTGCTCCGGCTGGGGCTGGCCTTGCTGGCAGCATTTCTGCTGACGCAGCGCGGCCTGGTGCAGGCCGATTGGCTGGGCGCGGCCCTGATGGTTGGAGCGGGCCTGTTCTATGCGGCGCACCTGACCGTGAACCAGCGTGTGCTGTACGATGTACCGGCGCCAACGGTGGCGCTATACACGTTAACCGCTATGACCGTGACGGTGGCGGTGGGCTACCTGGCGGCAGGCGCGCCGGCCCTGCCGCCCAACGCCGGCGCCTGGCAGGCGGTGCTGCTGCTAACCGTGGTGACCGTTGTGTCGCGCGTGTCGCTGTTCCTGGGCATCAAGCGCCTGGGCGGGGTGCAGACGGCGCTGATCGGCTTGAGCGAGTTGCTGGTGACCGTGCTATCGGCCTTCGTACTGCTTGGGGAGCAACTGACGGCCCTGCAATGGTTCGGCGCGGCGCTGCTGGCCGTTTCGGTGCTGCTGGTGGCCCGCGAAAGGCGGCTGGGCACGCTGCCCACGCCACGCCCGTGGACGCCACTGTTGGCGGGGAGCGCGCTGGGACAGGCCGAGCCCATACCACTGGACGGAGAGATGCCGACACGCGAGGCTGTTGATCCTGAGCATCCGCCCAAACCGGCCTCTGCGCCGCCGCAATAAACAGATCACGCCTTAGGTCCGCGCGCCCTGGCAGGCCGTTTATGTATTCGTTTTGACTCCACATGTCGGCAGCGGGAGGCTCTCCCGCACTTAACGTGAATCTTGTTCAGCGGTGTCTCCGTGCCACTCAGCTCGGTCCCTGATCAGTTGCTCTGACTTTCGAGGAAACTAGAGAAATCAAGGTTGTTTGAGCCGAATGGGAGACTGTGGCCCGACTCCCCAAGGGGTCGGGCCACAGTCTCCCATTCGGCTGTC
>JAYTFQ010000791.1:0-10213 GCA_043734225.1 Anaerolineales bacterium
CCAGCCAGGTGCTCCCACACAACACCCGCAGGGTTAAGATTCGTGGGAGCGCCTGGCTGGCGCGATCCGGCTCGCTGAACTACGCGCCTTCGACTGGACCAACCACTGCGCGCCGAAGTTTACGCCTATCCCCCACACTCCCTCACCGCCCCCCGCGCAGTTGGGCCAGGTGCTCCTGGTCGTGGTCAATAATGTTCTGCGCCTGCCGCGCCAGCGTGGTGGCGCCCAGCGTCTCGTGCACCGCCGGCCGCTCCCAGGCTTCAGGCGGCAGCCCGGCCAGAAAATCCACCAGTCGCGCGCGCTCGGCGCGGAAATGGTCCAACGCCTCCGGCAGCCGCTGCGACGCATCCGGCCGGGCCACGTCCGGGCCGAAGTACGGCAGGAACGGGTTGTCTTCGGCCACGATCCGCCGCAGCCGCGTCAGGAAAGGGCCTTCGCCGGCGGCCAGGTGCGTCACCGTCTCGATGGCGCTCCACTCGTCTGGCGCCGGGCGTCGCGCGGCCCCGGCGGCATCCAGCCCCGCCAGCTCAGCGTCCAGTTGGGCCGGCAGGCTGGCCAGGGCTTGCAGCAGCGTCTGGGGTGGGGTGGTAGTCATGGGCATCAAGCTGCGTTGGACTCGAGCTCGCCAACCCAGTGCGTCCAGCGAATCCCGGCCTGGCGGGCAGCGTTCACCAGGCGCTGGTCGGTGGTCCAAAACTCGGCTTGCAGCCGGCTGGCCAGCGCCAGGTAAAAACCGTCATAGGCGGCGCTCTGCCCTAACCGTTCGGCAAAATGCAAAGCCGAGCGGCAGAGCGCATCGTCCGCCGGAACCAACGTTACCTCCAGCGCTAGAATTGCCGCCAGGCCGGCCTGGGCCTCTTGAGGCTCGATTTCACCGAACGCCAGCGCTTTGCGAATGGCAGAAGTGGCTTCAAACCGCCACAGCTCCGGGGCGTAAATAGGGGTGCGTCTGGCTCGCCAGCCCGCCCAGGCTTGCCCGGTCGGGCCGCTTAGGGACCCGCCTAGAACGGTGGCGGCGCCAATGCCGGCGTCAATCACCAGGGCCGAAGATTCCGAGGCTGATGGCAGCATCGCGCTCCTCCCGCATGGATCGCACCAACTCCGCCACATCGAGGTCGAGCGGCTGACCGCCTCGGCGGCGCTGGATGGCCGCGCGCAGTTGCGCCGCCTGCGCCAGCGCGCGGTCGCGGCGGCGCCAGACCATCTCGGGCGTGTCGCTGCGCGCCTGCAGCCCCAACCGGATCAGTTCGCGGGCTACGTCGGACATGCTGCGTCCCTCCTGCCGGGCGATCTGGGCCAGCGTTTTGCGCTGGCCTTGCTCGATCAGGATTTGTGCTCGATATAATCGCTCGCTCATACGCCACCTCACACGAATTTTTGGATTATACACCTGTATTACACACCCTGGACGGTCTTGCATTCGGGCTGAATGATGGGGCCAGGGCCCAAGCCGCAGGCCCTATACGATCCGCCAATACTGCCTTCAAAATGCGGTATGCTACTGGGTATGCTTCCAAAGTTCTTGCCGCGCCTCAAGCGCCTCGCCCGCTATCTCTTCGGCGCCGGCTTTATCTTCGCCGGCCTCAACCACTTCCTGATGACGGCCTTTTACGTCAGCATCGTCCCGCCCTACCTACCCGCGCCAGTGGCGCTCGTGGTCATCAGTGGGGTGGCCGAGATCGGGCTGGGGGCGCTGCTTTGGTTTCAGCGCTGGGCGCGGCTGGCCGCCTGGGGGCTGATCGCATTGCTCATTGCCGTCTTCCCGGCCAACCTGTATATGGCCGTGCGCCCGGACCTGTACCCGTTTGCGCCGGTGGCGCTGCTGTGGCTGCGGCTGCCGCTCCAGGCCGTGCTGATTGCCTGGGCCTATTGGCACACCCGGCCCGACTAAAAGCCCTGATATACAAACGGTGCGGCGCCGCTGGGGCTCAGCCCGGCCACGATGACGATAGCGGCCACCGCCAGCGCCAGCCCCGCTGAACGCGCCAGCAGCGGCCAGGATAAGAAGACCGTTTCGTCCTGCCGCCGCCACTGCAGCCAATCCAGCCCCACGCTCAGGCCCACCGGGATCAGCACGCGCGTATCGGGCAGCACCCAGCCGCGCACATCCACCAGCCGGATCCAAACCATCAAGGTCTGGCCGATCCCCGATCCTTCCCGGAAGGGCACCCAGGCCAGCAGGGTCAGGCTGAACACGATCAGCGCGCCCAGCCATTGCCAGCGGCGCCGCCAGCGGTCGGGCGGCGGCAGCGGCCGCCGCAGCGCCAGCAGCCGCTCGCCAATTAGATAAGCGCCGTGCAGCAGCCCCCACAGCAGCACCGTGCGGTGCAGCCAGGTGGCGTGCCAGGCGGCGCTCACCAGCAGCGTCACCAACGGCGGCAGCACCAGGTTGGCCGCGTGCTGCCGGTTGGGGAAGCGCCGCGCCAGGGCCCGGCTGAGCGGAAAGTAAATGTAATCGCGCAGCCACTGCGACAACGAAATGTGCCAGCGGGTCCAAAACTCCGTGAACGTCCGCGCGAAATAGGGCTGCATGAAATTGGGCGACAGCTCAATGCCGAACAGGCCGCTGACCCCGCGCGCCAGGCTGGTGTAGCCGGCAAAATCATTGTAGAGCGCAAACCCATACGCCAGCAGATACACCGCCATCTCCGGCGCGCTGTAGCGGCGCGGCTGAAGAAAAACGCTATTGGGGATCAGCGCGCTCAGTGTATCGGCCAGGACGATTTTGCGCAGCAGCCCGACCACGATCAGCGTCAGGCTGCGCGCCAGTTGCGCGTTATCCACCATGCGCGGCTGGGCCAGCCTGGGCAAGAAGGTCCGCGCCCGCTCGATGGGCCCGGCCACCAGCTTGGGGAAATAGGCCATGTACAGCGAAAAATCCACCAGGTTGGCCGACGCTGGCAGCAGCCCGCGCGACACGTCCACCAGATACGAGATGGCCTGCAGCGTGTAATACGAAACGCCCAGCGGCAGCAAGAACTGCAGCGCCGGGCTGGGCGCGCCGCCCGGCGCCAGCCGCGCCGCCAGCGCCAGCAGCTCCGGCAGATAAAAATTGACGTTCTTGAAGTGCAGGATCGCGCCGACGTTAAAGAGAATGCCCAGCCACAGCCAGGCGCGCGGCGCGTTCTGCCCGGGCCGCGCGCTCAGTTGGCGGCCCAGCCAGTAGTTCACCAGCGTGATGGCGAACAGCACCACCGCAAACTGCCAGGCCCAGGTGAGGATGAACGCGTACGAGGCCAGCAGCAGCCAGGCGTTCTGCCCGCGCCGCGGCAGCGCGTAGTAGACGGCCAGCACCAGCAGGGTGAAGCCGGCGAAGGCCGCGGAAGTGGTGGTCATGTGGGGCGGGCGTTTCCGCGGCCTGGCTCAGTGCGCGGCCAGATCCAGCCGCCCGGCGCCGGCCATCTGGGCCACCTGCTGCGCCAGCCATTGGCTGAACACCAGCGCGCCGCGCGCGTTAAGGTGGTTGCGGTTCAGCCAATCCGCATTCGGCAAGGCCAGGCTTGGGTCGGCCGGCAGGAATGGCACGTTCTGCGCCTGGGCCATCTGCGCCACCGTGGCGCGGAACAGGTCCTGGTCCTGCTCGCCCCGGCCGAAGAAAGCGACATAGGTAGGATGGACCGGAATTTCCACCACCAAGACTTGCGTTCCCTGACGCGCCAGGGCCACGATCTGCTGCAAGCCGGCCAGGTTCTGCGCCGACATCTCATAGTGGGCCAGCAGCGTGTAGGTGGCGGCCTCGGTGGTGGGGTCAGGCGGCTGGCTCAGGTCGATGGGCGGCTCGGGCGCGAACACCGGGCCGGTTTGCCCCTGGCTCTGCGCCCACCGGCTGAGCCCCAGCAGGTTGCGCACCGCATAGGAGTGATCGACCAGCCAGCCTTCGCTGGAAAACCCCAGGCCCAGCCGATAGCGCACCCAGGGCGTCTGCAGCACATCGCCGCCAAAGGTGCCGCTGAGGTTGCCGATGACGTCGCTGAAATCACGGGCGCTGGCGCCCAGGATCAACAGGCGCGGGTGGTACAAATCCGTCACCAGCCTGGCCATGTCCGCCATCTGCCAGGTGACCATGCCGGCGATGCCGAAGTTGGCGCAGTTCAGGCGGGCGTGGGTCTGCTGCTGGTAAGCGGCGGCAAAGCTGGCCGGGTTGAAGCCGTTGTCCACCATCGAGCTGCCCAGCACAATGCAGTCCACCTGCCCGTGCGTCAGCGCCTGATAGTCCAGCGCGGCGAAGTGCTGCTCAAAATAGGGGTTGGGGCTGCCCACGCTGGAGAAGGCGAACTGGGCGCGCACCGGGCTGGTGCGGGCGGCGCCTTCCGCCAGAGCGCTGGCCAGGGCCAGCATCAGCAACGCCAACGCCGGTGTTTTTCCAAAGGGAAACGTGAGGCGTAGAGTGGAGCTGGGTTTTAAACGGTGGACAATGGAGGCGAAGACGGTGGTCACCCATCGACTCGAAATTCATACCAGCTCTTGCGCGTTTCGAGGCATTATAACATCGGCAAAGTTGCGTCCGGGCGCGTCACTGCCAGTTGTTCGAGGCTGGCATGAGAAACGCCGTCCTGGCCGCTGACCGGCCAGGACGGCGTTTGAATACGGCGCCTAAAACGTCAGATCGGCCTCAGTACCCGCTGCCAAAACCCGACCGTGGAATGGTCGCCAGCACCTGCTGTTGGTAGTAGACCGCGCCGCCTTCGTCGGCGGTGACCTTCGACGGGTAATGGGTCGAGACGAACAGGGCGTAAATATTGCCGCTCGACACCGCCAGGCCAAAGTAGTCGCCGATGAAGCCCCTGCCGTTCGGGCAGGGATCCTGGTGCGCGGCGCACGGATATTGCGACAGGCCCGTGACGTGCTGCCCGGGTTGTTCAGGGTCCCAAGCGTACTGCGAAATGCGCACGTTGGCGCTGACCGGCTGCGCCCCGCTGCCCGTGTCCTTATAAGCTTGCAGCGACGTGTCGATGCAGAAGTTGCCGCGGCCCTGGTCCGCGCTGAGCACGCTCTTGTCGTTGGGGCAGCTCTGCCGGCGGTCGTAGAATGCCACCGCCACCGCCCCGTTCGGCCCAGCCGCCACGGAGGGCTGGAACTGATCGGTCGGCACGCCGGGCGTGTCAACGTTGTCGTTCACCTGCAGCGGCTTGGACCAGGTGGCGCCGCCATCGGTCGATTGCGCCAACATCACATCCATCTGCGTTCCGTCCCAATTTTCCCAGGTGACATACAGATGGCCGGGGTAGGTCGGGCTGGCCGCGAAGCTCTCGACAATGCCATCGCGGAAGCGGGTGTTTGGCAGCGAGTCGGTGAGCTGGATGCCGCTCACCACTGGCACAAACCCGCCAAAGGTCACGCCATCATCCACCGAGTGCGCCACGTACAGCGTGGCCGGCGAGCCACAGCAGGCCGGGAAGGCGGCAAACGCCACATACACCGCGCCGGCGGCATCGATCATCGGATAGACATACGTGGTTGAAGGGCCAGTCACCTGCGGCAGCGAGAACGTGGCCGCCTTGGAGAAGGTTTGGCCGCGGTCACGCGAGACCGCCACCCGCAGCTTGCTGGTATTGCCGTTGAAGGTCGTCCACATGGCGTAGACGTGATCCTGGTTGGGGCTGCCGGGAAAATGATTGACAGCCACCCACTCTTTGTCTACGGCGTCGCCGAGTGTGAGGCTGGTGGAGTTCGACAGGTTTTCCAGGTAGACGCCGCCATTGCCTGCGGTCCAGGTCCGGCCCAGGTCATCGCTGTACACCACACCGATGGCGCCGTTCGGATGCAGGTTGGCCCAGTAGGCGTTGAAGGGCAGCGTCACTTCATACACCCGGCCCTGAGTGTCAAAATCCACGTTCGGGTCGGTGTCGTTTGTCCAACTCGGCGGCATGGCCTGAGTGCCGGTGGACACGCAGTCGTAGCCGGTAATTTGCGCGGCGCCAGCCGGTTTGCCGTTCGGCAGCGAGTAGGCGCCCAGATGGAAGTCGTAGAATGTGCTGTATTTGTCGAAGAAGAACTTGGAGCTGCCAACCAGATTTTCGGTTCCCGGCTGCACTGCCACCCACGATTCGGAGTGGTTTGAGTTGTAGTCACCCAGTTGGCAGGTGCCAGGCACCGGCGCGGTTTGGCCAGCCGGGATCGGATATCCGCCGCCTTTGGCCGGCGAGCTGACGACCTGATTACTAAAATTGACACTGGACCCCCAGCCCCCCGCCGAAACCAGGGGCACCCAGGCCAACATCGCCAGGGCCGCGAGTGCTGCGACAAACTTCTTCATCCTGTGACCTCCTGAAGACATGATAATCGCGCTGCCATGCTCGACCGCGCGATCCGCGCGCGCTTGGGCCACATTAGCACAGACAACTGGCTGTCGCAAGATATAAATAACAAACGTCCGACCAATGAAGCCCAGCCAAACCGCCGGTGCCGCGAGCATCCGCCCGTATCACTGAATCAGTCGGGCTGATAATTGCGGGAGCGCCTATGTCGCCGAGTGCTCAGGTTCGCCCGCCGGCCCGCTCAACAAAATGTTCCGAATCGCCTGCACCTGCTCGCGCTCGCACAGCGCCGTCAGCACATCGCCCGGCTGAAAGCGCGTGTCCGCGCGTGGGATGAGCACTTGCTTGCCGCGCCGCACCGACACCAGCACCGCCGATTCTGGCAGCGCCAGCTCGGCCAGCGTGTGGTGCGCCGCCGCCGCGCGCGGCCCCAGCGCCACCTCGATGAACTGCGTGGCCGGTGTGCCGTCATCGGCTGTCGGGCTAAAGCCCTCCAGCAATTGCGCGTCCACCTCGGCCGCCAGCTTTTCAAACACTTCTTCCGGGATGGTGCTGTCTTGCCGCAGGCCCAGCAGCGCCGCCCGCTGCGCCCGCAGCATCTCGCGCCAGCCGGTGTTCAGCGCCTCGGCTTCCAGCTCCGGTTGTGTCTCCAGCACCTGCCGCACCGCCGCTGCCTCGTGCGCGGCGTTCTGGGTGACAATCGGCTTCAGCTTCTCCCAGGCCGGGGTGGAAATCAGCCCGTCGTGGTGCAGCCGGTCCAGCCGCGCGTCCGCCGCCCGCAGCGCCGTCAGCCGCGCGTGGCGCAGATCATATTCGTCCTGCCCCTGGCCGCGGGTGACAATCCCCAGCCGGCGCACCAGCGGGCGCATGGTGGTGGCCTGCGCCACCAGGGTAAACAGCACCACCCCAAAGGCCATCACCCGCAGAAGCTCGCGCTCCGCGCCCAGCGCCGCCGGCAGGCTCAGCACCAGCGCCAGGCTCACCGCCCCGCGCAGGCCGCCCCAGGCCAGCACGTGCTGCCAGGCCAGCGGCACGCGCTCGGCCCAGTGGTTGGTAATCCAGGTCAGCCCATACACCACCACCACCCGCGCCGCCAGCACCGCCCCAATGGCCGCCAGGATCGGCCGCCAGTTGGCCGCCAGCTCCGGCACGTTCACCTGCAGGCCGATGATCAGGAACAGCAGTGAGTTGGCCAGGAAGGCCACCGTCTCCCAGAAGTTGAAGACCACGATGCGCGTGGTCGGGCTCATGCCCTTGGGGCCGACATTGCCGCACAGCAGCCCGGCCGCCACCACCGCCAGCACGCCGCTCACCCCCAGCCGCTCCGCCGCTAGATAACTGCCAAACGCCAGCACCGCCGTCAGCGTGGTCTCGGTCAGGTAATCATCTACCCGCGCGATCACCTGTGAGACGATCCAGCCCAGCGCCAGGCCCACCAGGCTGCCGCCCACCGCCACCCGCGCGAAGTCGGCCACGCCTTGCAGCAGGCTGAACTGCCCGGTCAGCGCTGCCGCCAGCACCAGGTTCAGCGCCACAATCGCCGTGCCGTCGTTCAGCAGGCTTTCGCCCTCCACCAACACCGTCAGCCGCTTGGGCGCCCCCAGCGTGCGGAACAGCGCCACCACCGCCACCGGGTCGGTCGCCGCCATCAGCGCACCAAAGATCAGCGCCGATCCCCAGC
The DNA here is from genome assembly GCA_043734225.1 of Anaerolineales bacterium. Taxonomy (GTDB): domain Bacteria; phylum Chloroflexota; class Anaerolineae; order Anaerolineales; family UBA6663; genus JAYTFQ01. Next base: position 7,939 of record JAYTFQ010000791.1, read on the forward strand.
CCAGCGGCGTCAGCGCGGCCACCAGCCCGCCCACGATAAACAGGGTCAGGATCACGCCCGGCACCGCCAGCGTCAGGATGCTGGCCGCGCTGCGCCCCAGTTGGGTGAAGTGAATGTTGAAGGCGGCCTCGAACAGCAGCGGCGGCAGGAACACCGCCAGGATCAGCGGCGAGGTCAGCTCGATCTTCAGCGAGGATTGGAATGTGATGAACAGCCCCACCACCACCAGCGCCACGGTGTATGGGATGCGCAGCCGCCGCACCACGATCGCCACCAGAGAGACGACCAGCAGCAGCTCGATAACGAGGGTCTCGACGGCGAGGAACTGTTCCATCGGCGGCGAAGGTATTCGATACTGATCAGGCTGTCAAGCGCGCCGCACAGCCTGGGCGGAAAAAGTGGTCCGTCCTAGTTATGTCGTGGCCGGGCAGTGCGTCGGGGATACCTGTTTTGAAGTGGCCGCTTCGCGAGTGGCACAAGTGGTTTTAACGGCAAAAATGGCAAAAGAAGTGGCACTGGGTTGCGGAGAAGTGTACGGACATAATGTTGAACTTGCGTCAGATCAAGGGAGGCTCTCACGCACTTAACGTGAATCGTGTTCGGCGGTGTCGCCCGCCGTCTCAGCTTGGCCCCTGATCAGTTGCTCTGACATTCGAGGAAACCAGAGAAATCAAGGTTGGTTTAGCCGAATGGGAGACTGTCATTTTATGACAAGCTTTCACGCTGTTTGCGGGAGAGCCTCAAGGGAGTTGGTCCGCTTCGACCGGCACCGCTTTCGGCACCTTCGCCATGGCGCGCTCAAACTTGCCGCGACTGCCGCGTTGGGCGCGCGCTTCCAGATATTCCTCGGTCATCGCGGGTACTTCAATGTGACCACGGAAATCAAGGATATTTGGACCGAAGGGAATAGGGCGGCCCGACACCTCGGGGTGTCGGGCCGCCCTATTCCCTTCGGTCCGCTTCTCATCACTAGCGGAGCAGCTATTTTTAGAAAACAATCACCCCTCGTCCCGTCTCGCCCGACAGCATGTCAGCATAGGCCTCGTTGATCAGTTCCAGCGGATAAGTCTTAGACACGAGCTTGTCCAGCGGCAGTTGCCCGCGCAGGTACAGCTCGCCATACAGCGGGAAATCGCGGGCGGTGTTGGCGGTGCCGTAATAGCTGCCCATGATGGTCTTTTCCTGGCGGGTGATGATGGCCCCCGGCAGGTTGGTGCCGCTGCCCATGGGCGAAATGCCCGCCAGCACAATCGTCCCACCTGGCCGCGCGGCGTCCAGGCATTGCTCCTGCAGCGCCGGCAGGCCCACTGCCTCAAACACATAATCGGCGCCGCGCCCGCCGGTGAGCGCGCGGATGGCGTCGTTCACCTGCGGGCCGCCCAGCAGCGCGTCCGTGGCCCCAAAGGCGCGCGCCATCTCCAGCTTGGCTGGGGCGCGGTCCACCGCGATCACGCGGCTGGCGCCGGCCAGGTGCGCGCCCATGATGATGCTCAGCCCCACGCCGCCGGCCCCGAACACGGCCACGCTGCTGCCGGCCTTCACCCGCGCCGTGTTCAGCACCGCGCCCACGCCGGTCGTCACCGCGCAGCCGATCAGCGCCGCCACCGCCAGCGGCACCGCCTTGCTGAACGGCACGCAGCATTCCTGCGGCACCACGCAGTAGTCGGCGAAGCAGGCCAGCGCGCTGAAGTGATACACCGGCTGCCCGTTCCGCGACAGGCGCGTGCTGCCGTCCATCATCGTCCCGGCCCACACCGGGCCCACGTACGCGGCGCACAGGCTGGGCCGGTCGTTCAGGCAATAAAAGCACTTGCCGCAGTTCGGCGCCCAGTTCAGCGCCACGTGGTCGCCCAGCGCGGCCCGGTCCACCCCTGGCCCCACCGCCGCCACCACGCCCGCGCCCTCGTGCCCCGGCACCACCGGCAGCGGGTGCTGGGTGGCGCCGGTCATCAGGTGCCAATCGCTGTGGCACACGCCCACCGCCGCCACCTTCACTAGCACCTCGCCGGCGCGCGGCGCTTCCAGGTCCAGCGTTTCGATTTTGAAGGGGACGCCGGGTTGGTATAAGACAGCTGCTTTGATTTTCATGGATTAACTTTCGGATGGGTTTGAAATACTAAGAAAGAACTTGTACGCGGATTGCGCGGATGGTTTAAGGGCGGATATTGGCCAATGGCTTAGCCATGCGTCGCGCGGCAGCGCGGAGACTGCACGGTGACCAACGAAATCATGGATATTTTGGCCGAATGAGATGCCGCGGACCGACGTTCGTCGG
>JAYTFQ010000792.1:0-2011 GCA_043734225.1 Anaerolineales bacterium
TTTACGCCCACACCGACGCGATCGGCATCGACATCAGCCTGCGCAAGGCGGATGTCTGGTCGCCGGAGGCCATCTACCTGGCGCTGCCGCTGGACCTGCCCGGCTGGGAGGCTGTCTACGACACCATGGGCACGCCCACCGGCCTGGACCGCGAGCAGCTTCCCGGCGTCTCGCGCGATTGGGTGACGGTCAGCGGCTACGTTGACGTGCACAACGCGCAAGCCGGCCTGACCCTGGCCTGCCCGGACGCGCCCATCGCCTCGGCCGGCGGCTTCAACTTCGGCCAGCGCCAACTGGCGCTCGATCACTCTGGCAAACCGGTGCTGCTGGGCTGGCTGCTCAACAACTACTGGTCCACCAACTTCCGCGTGTCGCAGCCCGGCTTTCTGCGCTTTCACTACGCACTGGCCACCCACGCCGGCTTTGACCCCGTGGCCGCCGCGCGGCTGGCGGCCTTTGCCCGCGGGCCGTTGAACGCGCACCCTTCCGTCACAGCCGCCCAGGCCGAGTCGATCACGCTCGCCGCTGTAGAAAGTGACGGTGATGCCGTCATCATCGCCGCCGTGCAGCGGCAGGCTGGCGGCGCCTGCCTGTGGCTGCAAAACCTGGCCAGCGCTGCGCGCACCGCCAGCCTGCGCCTGCCGCAAACGGGGATCCAATCCGCTGCCCGCTGCGACACGCTCGGCCAGCCCGGCGCGTCGCTGCCGGTGACCGAGGGCGCGGTGAGCATCGAGGTGCCCGCGCGCGGCGTGGCGGGCCTGCTCGTTCGTTATTAAGTTATCCAGAAATGGTATGCCGGGCGGGTCACAGACCCGCCCGGCATACCATTTCTGGAACAACTTCTGTAAGGAGCCTCTATGGTCATCGGCACCCAACACCTGCGCGGCGACGACTGGCCGCAGTTTCAGGCCCTGGCCCAGCTCGGCGTGCGGCACGTCTCCGCCGACCCGCTGGGCGACTGGCGCGGCTGGACGGCCCAAACGCTGTCGGATTTCAAAGCGCGCCTGGCCGAGTTGGGCATTTCATTAGACATGGTCCTGCTGCCGCTCAGCTCAGCCGCGGCGCCGCTGAACGGCGCGCCGCACGTCTTCCTTGGCCCACCGGCCGAGCGCGACCGCGAGCTGGACCAGATTTGCGAGCTGATCCGCAACCTGGCGCTGGCCGGCATCCCCGCCGCGCGCTACAACGTCGCCTTCCTGGGCCACTTCCGCACGCCTGACCGGCTGGGACGGGGCGGGGCGCGCCTGTCTTCTTTTGAATACGACCGGCTGAGCGACCCGCGCTCCGGGCCGGGCCAGATCGACCCGACCCGCACCCAGCGCGACCAGGCCGCCTGGTCGCAGATCACGGCCGCCGGCCCGCTCAGCGCCGATGACATCTGGGAGCGCATCGACACCTTCCTGGGGCGGGTGGTGCCGGTGGCCGAGGAGTATCGCGTGCGGCTGGCCTGCCATCCGGAAGATCCCGGCATCGGCGACAACACTTATCTGGGCCTGCCGCGCGTGCTGGGCACGGTCGCAGGGCTCAAGCGCTTCGTGGAGATGCACCCCAGCCCGTATCACGGCCTCAACTTCTGCATCGGCACGGTGGCCGAGATGCTGGCGCACCCGGCCCAGGAAATCGCCGAGGTGGTGCGCTATTTCGGCGCGCGCGGCAAGCTGTTCAACATCCATTTCCGCAACATTCGCGGCGGGCTGTTCAATTTCGAGGAGACCTTTCCGGACGAGGGCGATGTGGACATGCGCGCCGTGCTGCGCGTGTTGCATGAGGTCGGCTACGGCTATATGATCATGCCCGACCATGTGCCCCAGATCGACGGCGCCGCCCCGGCGCACGTGGCCTTTGCTTATTGCTTTGGCTACATTCGCGCGTTGATGCAGTCGCTGGATATTCATGAGACAGAATAGACTCCGAAACATGACTCACCCCGGATTTAATAATCGGGGTGTTATGTTTTCTAAGCCTGGAAGCCTGGACTAGCCAAAAAGAAGACCGCCTGCTAAGGTTTTGT
>JAYTFQ010000793.1:0-11858 GCA_043734225.1 Anaerolineales bacterium
GAGGCCAGCAGCACCGCCTTGGCGTGGAAGACGTGCATCTCGCCCGAGTCGATGTGCATGGCTACCACGCCGCAGCAAACAGCGCCGTTGAAGAGCAGATCGACCACGAAATATTCGTCGAAGAAGGTCACCTGCTGCTTGACGCAGTTCTGGTAGAGCGTCTGCAGGATCATGTGGCCGGTGCGGTCAGCGGACTTGCACGAGCGCATGACGGCCCGCTCGCCATAGTTGGCGGTGTGGCCGCCGAAGCGGCGCTGCTCGATACGGCCCTCCGGGGTGCGGTCGAAGGGCAGGCCCATGTGCTCGAGCTCGATGATGGCGTCGATGGCGTCACGGGCCAGGATTTCGGCCGAGTCCTGGTCCACCAGGTAATCGCCGCCCTTGACCGTGTCGTACATGTGCCATTCCCAGTGGTCTTCTTCCATATTGCCCAGCGCGGCGGCAATGCCGCCCTGGGCGGTGCCGGTGTGCGAGCGGGTGGGATAGAGCTTGGAGATGACGGCCACCTTGGCCAGCTTGGACGCGTGCAGAGCGGCCATCAGGCCGGCGCCGCCGGCGCCCACAATGATGGCGTCAAATTGGTGATGCTGTGTCAAAGTGTGCCTCCTGCTGAGTGCCAAAGCGCGCGCAGCGCCTCGAAATTGCCTGAAAATTCCGCTGGTTTCTGCCTGAGACTCTTGTACCGCATGAGTGGAAGAATTTCGTGAAACATGCTTTCGAGCTGAACCCACTCGATGCGTTTGTTTGTCAACAGCGTGATCACGTCATCTAAATCTTGACGCCGGCCGCGCTCGATCTTGCTGAGCGAAGTGCTGTAGAAATCGAAATGGAAAACGTCGACCTGCCCGTACCGCCCAATAAAGACATGCCGATCCGCGTAACCCGCGGGCAATGGAATGAAATCGCCTGGCGACGCTTCCTCGATGTTCATGTCAAGGGAAAGCATTATCTCCTGGAGCGCTCGCATCAAGTCATCGTGATTGTCAGCCGTTACCTCGATGGACAAGTCCACATCAAGGGTGTGCTGCCGATAACCCTCCAAGACAAGCGATGTGCCGCCCACCAAATAGAGCCGCCCGGGCCTATGGTAGCGCTCGCCAAGCTGGCGCATGAAGCCAGTGATACGCTCCTGATTAACGCCCTGCCGCAGCGACATGCCGTTCCGCCTTAAGCCAAAGCCGGTTCAGCAGCAGCTCGGCCACGCCCATATACTCGGACAAATGGTTGGCCCGGCCAGGGGCGTGGGCCGAGTGCCACTCCGCCAGGGCATACAGCCCGGCCTTGCCGTACAAGTCCAGCGCGTCCGGCAGCCCTAGCTCGACCGAGAAATAATCCGGCAAATCCGGCGTGGGCGGCAGGTAATGGCCCAGCCGGACGCGCCACATGCTCTGCAAATAGACCGCCGCCATATAGTGTGCTTGCAGTTCCACCTGGGCCGCCGGCGGCAATTGGCCGCGCAGCGGCGGCACGAGCGGCGCCAACTGCGGATGGCGCATGAACAGCGCGATCAGCGCCTGGACCAGCCGCGGATTGTCGTGCGCGGCCAGGCTGGCAATCAGGGCTTCATCGGCCAGTGGCTGGCCCTGGGCGTCGCTAGGCGATAGGTAGTCCACGCTGCGCGCGCGCAGGGCGGCCACCAGCGTGTCCCAATCGCGCTCCAGCGTTAGCGCCGGGCGGCTCACGGGCTGTGCGGCTACTGGGCCACGCCCCCGACGATGGCATAGGCGCCAATGGCGGTGATGAGCGCCCAGCCGACCAGCATCAGCCACTTGATGACCCGGATCCAGCGCGGGTTGTGGATGTAGTCGTTGACCACGCCGCGCAGGCCTAGCATGCCGTGCCCAAAGGCGAAACCGAGCAAGGCAATGTCGTAGATGCGCCAGCCCGTGGTGGCCCAGCGCAGGGCCACGAAATCGATGGTGATGGCGTGCACGCCGACGATCACGTCTTGTAGCACCACGTGCATCCAGGCCAGCGGGATGAGCAGCACGCCGCTCCAGCGCATGAACTGCCAGATGTAGGTGTCGATGGTCTTGGGCGGCGCCGGCAGACGGCGGCCGGTGCTGGCGGCCTGGGGCGACAGCCGGGCGCCCAGAGCCAGGACGCCCAGAATGACAAAAAAGACGATGGGGACGATGGCCAGCGAGAGATTGGTGTCGCGGGCGACCGCGGCCGTATCGGCGGCCACCGGCGCAGTGGCGGCGCCGGCAATGTTGTTCATGTATAAGGAACGGGCCATGAGGAAAGCCGCCGGCGCCCACAGCAGGAAGGTGATGATGGCCACCTTCCAGAACGCCTGGCGCTCACGGTCCACCTGCCACCAGGTGGGAAAGGTATCGAACAGGATGATCTTGAGGCCGTTGACGCCGTGATAGATAACGGCGGCCACCAGCAGTATTTCACCCAGCATGAAGGGAGTGCTGCGGTAAATATCGACGGCGTGGCTATACAGGCCAGGCTGGCCCAACTGCTTGCCAAAATAAACCGTGGAGGTGTCGACGATGTGAATGGCCAGGAACAGCAGGGTGCCCAGCCCGGCCAGCCGGTGGCCAATGAAGCTCAGGTGGCCTTCGCGACCACGATAAAACAGGCCCTCCATAAGGGAAGATACCGTGTCACCCAACGCGGTCATGCCGTGCCTCCGAATTGATTGAACTTTGCGCAGAATGGTGAGATTGTATCACCAATCGGCCGCGTTTGACCGCGCCGGCGGCCTTTTTTTGTCTGGGAGCCGGTGGGTTACGTCTGGCGCAGCCGGGCAAAGACCTCGGCAATCGCGGGGTCGAACTGTCGCCCGCGGCCGGCCAGGATTTCAGCGGTGGCGGTCTGGCTGCTTTTGACTCCCTGGTAGGGGCGCAGGCTGGTCATGGCATCGTAGGCGTCCACCACGGCCAACAGCCGGCCTTCGACGGGGATGTTGGCGCCCGCCAGCCGATCCGGGTAACCCGTTCCGTCCCAGCGCTCGTGATGATGCCGCACATACGGCACGGCGGCGCGCAGATGATCGACCCCGCCCAGCATGTGGGCCCCGTCCTCGGGATGACGCTTGAGAATTTCCCATTCGGCCGGGTCCAGCCGGCCAGGCTTGTTCAAAATCTCGCGCGGCACCAGGATCTTGCCGATGTCGTGCAGCAGGGCGCCAAATTCCAGCACCACCAGCGCCTCGGCCGACCAGGCCAGCGCCTGGGCCAACTGCATGGCTAAATGCTGCACCCGCTGCACATGGCCGCTGGTGGTCTGGTCGCGGGCCTCGATGACATTCGCCAGCATTTGCACGGTCTGCAAATGCGCGGCGCGGGTATCGAAGTTAATGACCGCCCGGCGGCGCTGCAGCTTGGCGCGCACAGCCTGGACCAGGTCGTCGGCGGCGAACGGCTTGAACAAATAGTCGTCGGCGCCCAGGTTGCGCGCCTGGGCGGTGGCGGCGGTTTCGGTGCGAGCGCTGAGGAACAAGAAGGGCACGGCCGCCCCAGTGGCGTGGGCGCGCACGGCGCTGAGCAAGGCAAAACCATCCATCTGGGGCATCATCACGTCCGACACGATCAAGTCGGGCAGCTCACGCTGGAAGGCGCGAAAGGCCTCCGCGCCGTTGTGGGCGCAGGTGACACGATAGCCCTCAGTTTCGAGCACTTCCCGCATGGCTTCGATGATATCGAAGTTGTCTTCAGCAACGAGGATGTACGGGCCTGAGGCCACAATCAGTCCTGCGGCCGGGGCGCAGGGCGCTCGGGCCGGTTGAGCAGCACAGGCCAGACCGGCCGGGCGGCTGCGGGTTTGAATTTGGTATAGCAAAACAAGTATACACGAGAGTAGGGAGATTTTGACTCTGGCAAATGCTGGTGCTATATTCGCACCTTGTTCCCGGGCCGGGTGTTAACCCTGCCAGGGGGCTGCGACGCTCAATCGACAAGTGCATATGCCTCTCTCGGCGTTCGACAGCGCCTCGTCTGATTTCGCGTTCCGCCCAGTTTTTTTGAGGCGGCCGGCGTCTTGGGCTGCGTCCCGACGGCAGGAAGGAGGCGGCTGGCGGCCAGGCCCGCGCAGGCCGGCCGGCTAAACCCATCCACGCGTGTAAGCTTCCCTTGCTGCTCGGGCACTCCCACACGGTCCAGCCGAAGCTGGATGGCTACGCAGACGGAGGAGACTGAACGATGTCAGGCAATACCCCGCACGTTGACGATGTAAAGCAACTGCACGGCATGGGCTACGCCCAGGAATTGTCGCGGCGCATGAGCGGCTTTTCCAACTTTGCCATTTCCTTCTCGATTATCTGCATCCTGGCCGGCGGTATCACCGCTTTTGGCAACGGCTTTAGCGCGGCCGGCGGCGCCTCGATCGGCATTGGCTGGCCGGTGGGCAGCCTGTTCGCGATTATCGTGGCGCTGTCCATGGGCCAGATCGCCTCGGCCTACCCCACCGCCGGCGGGCTGTATCACTGGAGCTCGATCCTGGGCGGGCGGGCCTGGGGCTGGGCCACGGCCTGGTTCAACCTGCTGGGGCTGATCTTCGTGACTGCCTCGGTGGAATATGGCGTGTATTTCCTGTTCTCCCAACTGATCTTGAATGGCGTGTTTGGGATCGACATCTCGGGCTTTCCGAGCTGGTATGCCATTGTGGCCGTGGCGCTGATCCTGGTGACGCACGCGATCTTCAATCACTTCGGCATCCGGCTGACGACGCTGCTGACCGACTTCAGCGGCTACTGGATCTTCATTGTGGCCGTCATCCTGACCGTGGCCCTGTTCGTTTTCGCCCCCACGCACGATTTTTCGCGGCTGTTCACCTTCACCAACTTCACCGGCACCACCGGCGGCTTATGGCCAAATGCCACCAGCCTGCCCGTGGCTTTCTTGCTGGGGCTGCTGTTGGTGTGCTACACCATCACCGGCTTTGACGCTTCGGCGCATACTTCCGAAGAAACCCGCAGCGCCGCCGTCAGTGTGCCGCGCGGCATGTGGCAGTCGGTGTTCTGGTCGTTCCTATTCGGCTATGTGATGGTTTGCACCTTTGTGCTGGCCATGCCCAGCATCACCGACGGCGCCGCGAACAGCGGCAGCCTGTTCTTGTGGATCATGAACGGCTCGGCCATGCCGGCCATCCTGCGCAGCCTGCTGTTTATCGGGATTGTGATCTCCAACTATCTATGCGGGCTGGCTTGCCTGACATCCACCTCTCGCATGATGTACGCCTTTGCGCGCGATGACGGCCTGCCGTTCTCGAAGATTCTGGGCCACATCAGCCCCACCTATCGCACACCGACCTACGCCATCTGGGTCAGCTCGGCCCTGGCGCTGATCGCCACCCTGTACGCCGATGCGTTCTTTATCCTGGCGGCGGGGAGCGCGGTGCTGCTGTACATCTCATACGTCATGCCGATTGCCGCCGGGCTGTTGGCCGAGGGCAAGGCCTGGAAGGAAAAAGGGCCGTTCAACCTGGGCGCGCTGAGCAAGCCCCTGGCGGTGCTGGCCATCATCGGCGGCCTGGTGCTGGCCTGGACTGGTTTTCAGCCTCCGAATGACAAGGTGCTGTATGTGACCGTGGGCCTGGCAGTGGTGTTGGTGGTGCTGTGGTACGGGCTGGAGCGGCGCCGCTTCGCCGGACCGCCCACCGGCGACCAGATCGCGGCCCGCCAGGCGGGTATCGCCCAGATTGAGGCCAATCTGGAAAAAGGCTCGGCGGACTGACCGGCTTTAGCGCAATGGCGTCATTGTCCGGCCGGCGCAGACCGGCCGCTGGCGACTGTCATCAGGGAAATCAAGTTTCCTTTGGCCGAATTGGATGGCGCAGCCCGATGCCCGTAGGGGTCGGGCCGCGCCATCCAACACCGCTCCGAGCTGAATTTGCTGAGCTAGTGCAGGAGCAGAGAACCACTTGGGAAATCAGTGAATGGTTGGACAACTAAGACCTTGCCAGGCACTCTGTTTTGAAGTGGCATACTCTTCAGGCATGGCACAAGTGGTTTTGCGCGGGAAATCGCAATATGAAGTGGCACTGGCACCAGGCGGAAGCGTACTGACATAATGTTTGCCTGGGTGGGCATCCAGCAGCCGCCAGATTCCAAAAAGTTGCCTTGTTTCTGCGCTAGTAACAACGCCCGGCCTTAATGAATTTTGACGATCAAGTGCGGCATTAGGGTTGCGAAAAGCCGTAAAAATGACGACTCTCAGACCCGCCGTTACCGGTTTTGGTAGTCAAAATTCATAAGGGTGCTGCGCAATGAACGGGGCTTCCGCAAGCTGGCTTTCGCGCAGCGCCCCGAGCGAAGCGTATGGGGTAGCCGGCGTGGCTAATCGCGGGGTTTCAACCCCGCGCGGGCCTGGCGCGCCGGGCTAACTAAAAAGTGACCGCGATCCACAAATACACCCCGATTGACCCCGGCCAGGCGCCGCAGTGCGTTTGAGGCGATAATAGCGCCATGGCGGATCCGCGCAGCTTGCTCTCGGTCGGCATTGATGTGGGCACCACGACCACCCAAATCGTTTTCTCGCGCCTGACCCTGCAAGACACGGCCCGGCCGGGTCAAATTCCGCGCATTGGCATCACCGCCAAGTCGGTACTGTATCAATCACCGATCGTGTTCACCCCCCTGGCCGACCGTGAGACGGTGGACGCTGCGCGGCTGACCGAGCTGGTGCGGCGCGAATATGCCGCGGCCGGGGTAGACCCGGCCCGGGTGGAAACCGGCGCGGTAATCATCACCGGCGAGACGGCCAAGAAAAAAAACGCCGACGAAATCCTGCGCGCGCTGGCCGGGCTGGCGGGCGAGTTTGTGGTGACCGTGGCCGGGCCGCACCTGGAGAGCTTGATCGCTGGGCGCGGCGCGGGGGCGGCCACGTATTCGCAAGAGCACTTCGCGCGCGTGGTGAATGTGGATATCGGCGGGGGCAGCGCCAACTCGGCCTTGTTCCAGGCCGGGGCGCTGACGGCGGCGGCGGCCATGAACTTTGGCGGGCGGATTGTGGAGATTGAGCATGCCAGCGGCCGGGTGCGGCACCTGGCCGAGCCGGCGCTGGCTATCTTGGCCGACCTGGGGCTGCGCTGGGCGGCCGGCGACGCGCCCGGCCTGGCCGAGCTGCGCCGCTTTACCGACCGCATGGCCGACCTGACGGTGGAATTGATCGAAGGCGGCAACTCGCCGCTGGCCCAGAAGCTGTATTTGACACCGCCGGCCGCCGTCAGTGGGCGCGGCGCCACGCTGATGCTCTCGGGCGGCATCGGGCACTATTTCTACACGCCGCTGCCGATCCAATCCGTGGCGGATACCACTCTCCACGACGACCTGGGACCGCTGCTGGCCGAAAGCCTGCGCCGGCACGCCGGGCTGGCAACCTACCACATCCTTCCCCCGGCCGAGACGCTGCGCGCCACGGTGCTGGGGGCCAGCAGCCAGACGGTGACACTCTCCGGCTCGACCATTTGGGCCGAGGCCGGGCTGCTGCCGCTGCGCAACGTGCCGGTGGTGCGGCCAACGCTCGAGCCGGGCTTTGCGCCGGCCGGCGTGGCGGCGGCCATCAGCCAGGCCATGCGCCGCTGGGATGTGAATGCCGCGACCGACTTTTTCGCGGTGGCGCTTGAGCTAAACCAGCCTTTGGACTACACTCTCTTGCTGCAACTGGCCACGGGCCTGAAAGAATTTTCAGACAGCCTGCCCGCCGGGCGGCCGCTGATCGCCATCATCGAGCGCGACTACGCCCAGGCGCTGGGCCAGACCGTCAAGGCCATGGCGCCCGACCGGCCACTGCTGGTGATTGACCAGGTGGGCCTGGCGGAAGGCGATTACATCGACATTGGCACGCCGCTGATGGATGGGCGAGTGGTGCCGCTGAGCGTCAAAACGCTGGTGTTTTACCATTGAGTCAGTACGGGATCCGTGGTGCGTGGTGCGTAGTCCGTGTTGCGTGTTGCGTAGTGCGTGTTGCGTGCTGAGCAATACGGACTACGCACCACGCACTACGAACCCAAGGCACAGCCGTCCGTTTCAGCTTCTGCTCCACCGTTGAGGCCGACCAATTATGCTCCTCCGTACCCAGCTCTTCGGCAAAACTTACGAATTCCCCGATATCCGCTTGCTGATGGGCAAGGCCAACGAGGAAAAATCCGGCGACCAACTGGCGGGGGTGGCGGCCGAGACCACCGCCGAGCGCGCCGCGGCCAAGTTCGTGCTGGCCGAGGTGCCGCTGAGCGTGCTGCGGGCCACGCCGGCCGTGCCGTATGAACAGGATGAAGTGACGCGCGTCATCCAGGACGCGGTGAACGAGACCATCTATGGCGAGATCAAGGATTGGACGGTGGGCGAGCTGCGCGAGTGGCTGCTGGCCGACACGACCACCACCGGCATGATCCGGCGCGCTTCGGGCGGGCTGACGGCCGAGATGATCGCCGGGGTGACCAAATTGATGTCGAACCTGGACCTGATTTACGCCGCCAGCAAGATACCGGTGAGCGCGCACTGCGCCAACACCATTGGCGCGCCGGGCACGCTCTCCAGCCGCAACCAACCCAACCACCCCACCGACTCGCCCGAGGGCATCCGCGCCAGCATCTACGAGGGCCTGGCCTACGGCTCGGGCGACTCGGTCATTGGCATCAACCCGGTGGATGACTCGTACGGCTCGGTGGCGCGCCTGCTGGAAATGAGCTACGGCATCATCCGCGATTGGGAAATCCCCACCCAAAACTGCGTGCTGTCGCACGTTACCACCCAGATGCAGTGTCTGCGCAATGGCGTCCCGATCGGTCTGGTGTTCCAGTCGCTGTCCGGCTCGCAGAAGGGCAACGACTCATTCGGCATTTCGGTGGGGCTGCTGGACGAGGCCTACGCGCTGGCGAAGAAATACTGCGTGCCGGCCGGGCCGAACTATATGTACTTCGAGACCGGCCAGGGCTCGGCGCTCTCGGCTGACGCCAACAACGGCTGGGACCAACTGACGCTGGAAGCGCGCAACTATGGGCTGGCCAAGCGCTACAGCCCGTACCAGGTTAATACAGTGGTGGGCTTTATTGGGCCGGAGTACTTGTACGACGCGCGCCAGATCCAACGCGCCGGGCTGGAAGACCATTTCATGGGCAAGCTGACCGGCATCCCGATGGGCGTCGACGCCTGCTACACCAACCACGCCCGCGCCGACCAGAACGCCATTGAGAACCTGGCGGTGATGCTGACAGCGGCCGGCTGCAACTATTTCATGGGCTTGCCCATGGGCGATGATTCCATGCTGTCGTACCAAAGCACGTCCTATCACGACGCCCCGACCTTGCGCCAGTTGTTTCACCTGCGCCCGGCGCCGGAGTTCGAGCAGTGGCTGGAAGGACTCGGGTTGATGCAGAACGGGGTGCTGACGGACAAGGCGGGCGATCCGACATTCTTCTTGAAGAAATAGTACCCTCTCACCGCGGAGTTCGCGGCGTGCGCGGAGAAAAGCAAGAAAGCTAACCGCGACCCCACAAAGTAACGTGGGGCTGGCGGGCGCAAGGACGGCGAAGAAAGATGAAAGTGAGAGACGGCAGGTGGGAGGCAGAACAGGATGGATGACGCCAAACTGAACGCGATTGTGGACGCGGTGGTGAAGGAACTTCTGGCGAGCAAGGCGGCTGGCGGGCCGGCGCCGGCGGCAAGCGCGCCGAGCACCGCGCCGGTGGCGGCAGTCAGCACCTGGGCGGCGCCCAAGCCGGCCGGCTCGGCGGCCGCGGCCGCCCCCGCGGCCGGAGGCGAACTGACGATTGACCTGCCCGACCCGACCGTGGCGGCGCGGCGCTACCTGCCGCTCGTCGACAACCCGCGCGACCCGGAAGCGCTGAAGGCGCTGATGGCCTCGACCACGGCCCGCATCGGCGTGGGGCGAGCCGGCCCGCGCTACCGCACCGCCTCGCTGCTGCTGTTCCAGGCCGATCACGCCGTGACGCAGGACGCCCTGTACCGCGACGTGGACCAGAAGCTGCTGGACGACCTGGGGCTGTTCACGGTGCAGACGCGCATCACCGGCGGCAAACAGGAATACCTGCTGCGGCCTGACCTGGGGCGCCAATTGAACGACGAGGCCCGGCGCGCGCTGCAGGAAAAGTGCGTCAAGCAGGCCAATATCCAGATTGTGGTGGGCGACGGGCTGAGCGCGGCGGCGGTGGAAGCCAACGCGCGCGAGATGTTCCCGGTGCTGAAGCAGGGGGCGCAGGCCGCCGGGCTGAGCGTGGGCACGCCCTTCTTCATTAAATACTGCCGGGTGGGGGTGCTGAACGACATTGGCGACCTGCTCAAGCCAGACGTGGTGATCCTGCTCATCGGGGAGCGGCCGGGGCTGGGCCGGGCCGAGTCGCTGAGCGCCTATATGGCTTTCCGGCCCAAGCCCGGCGACTCAGACGCGGACCGGGATGTGGTGTGTAATATCTTCAATAATGGCGGGACGAACCCCCTGGAAGGCGCCGCATTCGCCATGCAAACGGCGCAGAAGATGATCAAATATCAAGCCAGCGGAATCAAGCTAAAAACCGCATCCCAATGAACAATCATTGCGCACCGCGCACCCGGAGGCCCCATGGGCGTTCTTGATCCAATTTACGCGACGCCGCTGGCAGTACGCTTGATTCCGAACGTCGATCCAAATTTCGCCGAAACGCTCAAGCTGCGGCCTGAACAAAAATCGCTCGGCCTGATCACGGCCGACAACGACGATGCCACCTACGTCGCCATCGACGAGGCGACCAAGATGGCGGACGTGGAAGTGATTTACGCCCACTCGTTCTATGCTGGGGCCAAACACGCCTCGGGCAAGCTGTCGGGCGAGATCATTGCCATGCTGGCCGGGCCCAACCCGGACGAGGTGCGCGCCGGGTTGAGCGCGGCGCTGAGCTACATGAAGAACGAGGCCATCTGGTACTCGGCCAATGAGGACGACTCGATCGCCTTCTTTCCGCATCTGGTCTCGCGTACTGGCTCGTATCTGTCGAAAGTGTGCAATATCCCGCTGGGGGAGCCAATTGCCTATCTGATCGCCCCGCCGCTGGAAGGCGTGTACGCGCTGGATGCCGCCCTGAAAGCCGCCGCGGTGCGCATCGTCAACTATACCGCGCCGCCATCCGAGACCAACTACATGGGCGTGATGCTCACCGGCGACCAGCCCGCCTGCCGCGCCGCGGCAATGGCCTTTCGTGAGACGGTGTTGGAAGTGGCGGCGAATCCAATCAAGTATTAGTCAACTGGTCAACCAGTCAATACGTATTTTGAAAATCTATGTGCCAATTGACTTATCGACCAAGCGACGAATTGACCGATTCACCAATCAACTATTTTAGGAGGCCTGCATGCCCGTCGATGTCAACATGATTGCCCTGGGAATGGTGGAAACAAAGGGCCTGGTCGGCGCGATTGAAGCCGCCGATGCCATGGTCAAAGCCGCCAACGTCACGCTGATCGGCAGCGAGTACGTCGGCGGCGGCCTGGTGACGGTGATGGTGCGCGGCGACGTGGGCGCGGTAAAGGCCGCCACCGATGCCGGCGCGGCCGCCGCCAAGCGCGTGGGCGAGTTGATCTCGGTCCACGTCATCCCCCGCCCGCACGCGGATGTGGAGCTGATCCTGCCGCAGGGCAGCCGCGGGAGCTTCGGCGGGCGGGGCGGGAAGTAAAACGGAGTGCGTGGTGCGTGCGATTGTCACTTGTTACGCACCACGTACCACGTACCACGCACCATGAAACTCACCCTCCTCGGCACCGGAACCTCCTTCGGCGTCCCGGTCGTCGGCTGCCCCTGTGCGGTGTGCGCCTCGACCGACCCGCGCGACAAGCGCTTCCGCTGCGCGGCGCTGATCGAGCAGGGTGGGCGCACCCTGCTGATCGACACGCCCCCGGAACTCCGCCTGCAGCTCCT
>JAYTFQ010000794.1:0-2866 GCA_043734225.1 Anaerolineales bacterium
GAGGTGCGATGTGAGAAAGCTCTCACATCGCACTTCTCACTTCCAACCTCTCAGTTATTACTCTCCGCACTTCCGTTTGCAACTGCTCTTTGCTGAGCGTGGCGTCCAGCGTCACCCACCGCTCGGGTTCGGCCTGAGCCAGCGCGTGAAAGCCGGCATGCACGCGCTGGTGAAACGCCAGGTCATAGGCATCCAGCCGGTTCCACTCCACCCCGCCCGCCTGGCGCCGCTTGAGCCCAGCCTGCGGATCGAGATCGAACAGCAAGGTGAGGTCCGGCTTCAGATCATCCGTGGCAAAAGACGTGATCTGGCGCAGGACGGCCAGATCCAACCCGTGTCCATAGCCCTGGTAGGCCAGGGTGCTGTCGGCATAGCGGTCGCACAGCACCGTGTCGCCGGCGGCCAGGCGGGGCCGGATCATCTGCCCCACCAACTGCGCGCGCGCCGCCGAGTAGAGCAAGATTTCGGCCCGTGGCTGCATGGCGTTGTTGCGCAGATCGTGCAGCAGGTCGCGGATTTGCTCGCTAATGCTGGTGCCGCCCGGCTCGCGCGTGAGCAGCACCGTCTGGCCCAGCCCGATCAGATACTCGGCCAGCGCCTGGATCTGGGTGGACTTGCCCGAGCCATCCGGGCCCTCGAAGGTGATGAAATAGCCGGGGGGCATGGGAAACGGACGGAAGCCGTGGTGTATAGGGCGTAATTCGTCGTTGGTGGTTGGTGGTTCGTGGTGCGTGGTGCGTGTTCCGTCAATCGTTCCACGCACCACGAACCACCAACGACGTTTGTTAGTCTCTAAAGATGCGCACCCGCCGCCTGGGCTCTTTGCCGTACGAGTGCGAGATGAGATTCGCCTTGCGCGCCATTTCGTGCTGAAGGCGGCGCACATAGGCCGAGGCGGGCGGCAGGTCGACCGAGGCGGTGCCATTGAGAACCGAGGTGATGGCCTGCTGGGTCTCGTTGAGCGCCTGGTCCGGGTCCTCGCCAGCGGTGGGCTCGGCCAGGTTGAACAGATCGGAGAGGAAATTCTCCATCTGGTTGACAGTGTTGGCGCGCAGCACATAGATCGGCAGGCCGCGCTCCTCGGCGTCGCCCACGATCTTCTGGTGGCGGCGGTAGTAGGTCTTGAGGGTGACCATGGCCTGGGCTTCGTCCAGGTCATCGGTGACGATGGCCGGCAGCCGCAGGCGCTTGGCGGCCTGCTCCAGCCGGTTGCGGGCGATGCCATAGGCATACACGCGCGTGGTTTGCAGCGCCGGGCCGCTGGGCGTGGCCACCGGCGGCAGGGCGCGCACCTCCTGGGCTTCAAAGGCAGGCTCGCGCCGCCCAACCAGAGCCGACGCCTGTGGCCGCGCGACGCTGGGCGTCGAGGTGACGCGCGGCGCCTGGCGCGGCTCCCAGGGCGGGACGATGCTGTTGGGTGCCGGCTCGTGCGGCCCGCCGCGCCAGCCATTGGCGCCGCGCCGGCCGCCCAGCGGCTCGGGCGGGGTCTCGATCTTCAGCTCGCCGCTCGGGCTGTAGTAGCGCTTCTCGGCCGGCAGCGGCCGCCCGCGCAGGAACGAGTCGACCGCGGACGACACGTCGTGATGGACGTTGAAATTCTCGCGGTCGACAATTTCGACCAGCACGTCGAAGGTGGGCGGCGAGCGACGCTCCAAAACAGTCTTTTGGGTGCCGCGCCGGCGGGCCTCCTCGTCCGAGAGGGTGACGCTTTCGATGCCGCCCACCAGATCAGCCAGGGTGGGGTTGAGCAGGATATTCTCCAGCGAGTTGCCGTGGGCGGTGCCGATGAGCTGCACGCCGCGCTCGGCGATGGTGCGGGCCGCTTCGGCTTCCAACTGGCGGCCGATCTCGTCGATGATGATGACTTCCGGGTTGTGGTTCTCCACCGCCTCGATCATCACCTCGTGCTGCATGGAAGGCTGGGCCACCTGCATGCGGCGCGCGCGGCCCACGGCCGGGTGCGGCACATCGCCGTCGCCGCCAATCTCGTTGGAGGTGTCGACGATGACCACGCGCTTCTTTTCGGCCAGGATGCGGGCTGCTTCGCGCAGCAGGGTGGTTTTGCCCACGCCCGGCCGGCCCAGCAGCAGCATGCTCTTGCCGCCGTGGATGATGTCTTCGATGATATCGCTGGTGCCGTACACGGCGCGGCCCACCCGGCAAGTGAGACCGACCACCTGGCCGCGGCGGTTGCGGATGCCGCTGATGCGGTGGAGCGTGCGCTCCATGCCGGCGCGGTTGTCGGCGTCAAAATCGCCGATGCGCGTGATGGTGTAGTCCAGGTCGGCCCGGGTGACTTCGTGATCCGACAGCACCATCTCGCCGTCGAGATAGCGGGCGGTGGGCACTCGCCCCAGGTCCAGGATAACTTCTAGTAGTTCATCACTCCGGTCTAGTTGTTTCAGTCGCCCGCACAGTTCGGTCGGAATGACCGCCATAAGTGCTTCAAGATCATCGGTAATTCGCTTTTGCATGTGTCGGCCATCGATAATGGGCAGTTCCGTTGGAAGGGTAACCCGGGCGCCGCTCGTCCTCATGCGGCGTAAACTGGGCGCTGGGGATGGCCGTGGGCACGTGCCCATCTACCACCGCCAACGATTTCAGCACCGGTTCCGAAATGCGCACTGCCAGGCGCTTGACCATCACCACCTGCGATCCGAACAACTCGAACCCCGCGCGCGGCATGATGCTTTGCAGCCAGTCCTGATAGCGCCGCACGCACACATACAGCGGCTTCTCGCTGGGGCTGGGCGGCAGCAACTGCAAGCAAGTTTCCAAGACCGCTTCCGAAAGATCGAAGGCCTCCGGGTGCAGGAAGGGCTCGACCCAGATGCCCTGCGGGCCGCGGCGCACATCCAGAAAGGCC
>JAYTFQ010000795.1:0-26511 GCA_043734225.1 Anaerolineales bacterium
CGCGTTTGAACACTTGGTCGACTCGGTCGAAAAAACCTTGGCTGCCTTCACCCACCGTTGCGCCGAGGTCTTGAACCTGTTCGGGCACTATTGTGCCGAAATCGGTCTGGACGCATTGGCACCCGCCAAGTAAAAAACATTATCTTAACATCTATAGCAGGCGTCATTGGCCGCTTGCAACGAGCGCAGAATGCGCACGATTTAGATGCGTTGGTGGCGTGTTTTGCCGAGGATTATCAGAGCGAACAGCCAGTCCACCCCGACCGGGGCTTCACTGGCCGCGAGCAGGTGCGCAAAAACTGGGGGGCAATTTTTCGCGGCATCCCTGATTTCCGCGCTGACCTGCTGCGCTCAGCAACCACAGACGACACGGTCTGGTCCGAATGGCACTGGCAGGGCACACCAGTCGCAGGGGGCAAATTTGAATGGCGCGGGATTATGATCTTGGGCATTGCGGGTGACCGCATCGCTTGGGCCAGGTTGTATATGGGCCCGGTGGACCAGGTGGGGCAAGGCATCGACGCGGCCGTGCGGGACATGAGCCATGACCTACCGCGCTCTGATGGATGACAACTTCCATTACATGGACGAAGACGAACGATACAAGATCGGCACATATCCGACTCTGGGGGCCGCCACCGCGGTGAGGCAGGCAATTGCGGACGATTTCTGACTGTCTTCCGGCCAACCCGGCATGAGCGCCGGCGAACTATTTGACCTCTTCACGGGCTTCGGCGCAGATCCAATCATCATAGCCCCGGACCAGCAGGGCCATGTCTTGTTTTCGGCCTGGGACTACGCCAGGCCGCGCTGCGAGGAGCTGTGCGCCGGCGCGCAGCTAGCGAAAGGTCAGGTGTGAGGTCAGCGTCTTATGGCCCTCAGTGCCCCCTTAACTGCCCGGCCTCAGCCCGCAGCAAGTCGTCCGCGCAGGATCACCGTCAGCGCGCTTGCCAGAACCCAGGGACACCCGAGGGTACTATTTTAAGGGTGATGCCAACCTCTCGGGCATGCCAAAGTGAGCCACTACCACCTCACTGCATACTGCTCCAGCCTTTGGGCCAGAGGCAGGGTTGGGATATATTCGACATTCCTACAACGACAAGTGGAGCTGCCCGCTGACGCCCGCAGAGAACCGGCTGACGGTGGCGATACGGGCGGGGGAAAAGGTGTTTGAGGGCGCTGGCCACGAGTAGCCATACAGCTTGGGTAGGACAGCACGGTGTTGTTGGTCTCAGACCACAACCTCCCGCCGCCTCTGTGACGTGATCGCCCTAGGACAAACGATCTGCTTGTCCTATAGTTCACAATAACACTTTCATCAATACAGGCATAGCGTACTGTTGTTTTTTGTCAAATACCACTGTAAAGTACTCATTGCGGATGCGTTGCACATCAGGGGCTGCCTCACAGACACGCCAAGACTTGAAGCTCGGTTTCTGATGCTTGAGGTACTGGCGTGTTTTGTTTTCTGATCATTGCGAAAACCCCGAATGCCGTCTAGAAGCTGCGCTGTGGAGACCTTATCCCGGCATGCGAAGCATGCTTTGTACACGAACCGCTGAAGCGTCCATCTGAACAAGAATACCTGACCCGTGCGCGGAACCGCTGCGAGGAGGGGCGGTGCCAGATGGGCCTGTCGAGCGCACACCAGCGACCGGCCTGGTTCCCGAATCGCGAAGCGAAATACCAGGTCGTCGGTCTCAACATAATCCGCGACTCGGTCGTGCGTCTTGAAGAGACGGGACGGGCAACTGTCGGGCGAACAGCACATCTTTTCTCTGATGCCGCGAAAGTCTGCATAGGGCCAATCTAGGGAGAATACAGCATGACACACTCAACTCAACAGCAAGAACTTTTTAGGGAACAGCGGTTAGGCATTCACAAGCTTCTAGCCAACAATCCGAACTACTTTGGCACAGTATCCGGTACGGACTTTAAGGTCGAACAGCCAATTAAGTTCAATACCAGCTATGAGGAACTCACGTGTGTCGGTCTGTGGCCAGAGAAAAACTTGCTGGAGGCCACTTTCGTCGTCAAACTACCTTTTGGCTTCCTGGGCGACTTGTGCAGCCCAGGCAGCCATGAGTATGTGCGCTTCTACATTGACTGGAACAATGATGGCGATTTTCTGGACGCGAACGAGGATGCTGGAGTCGCTGCCGTCAACGTCCATGATCTTCCGCAAGTCAAACAGCATCATCTGTGCTATGCCGTACGACAGCCTTTTAAGCCTTTCCTGGCAAACTGCAAAGAGCCTTACATTGTCAAGCTGCGGGCCATTCTCTCCTGGGAGATTCCGCCCACTAATCCGAACTTTATTCCCATCTGGGGCAACATCCACGAATGTTGGATCCAGATAGACCCAGTTGAGGGCAAGATTGTGGGAGTGGTCGCCAAAGAAGAAGCCGCCGTCCAAACAGACGAGAAACAGTCCAAGCGGCCAGCGCCAACACAAGAGAAGGAGCGCACTCAATTTTTGGAGCTGCTTCAGCAGAACCCGAACTATTTTGGCAACCTGCCCATCTCGGACCTGGAGCCGGTCAACCCAATCAAGAGCGACACGCGCTACGAGGAGCTGAAGTGCATTGGCTTGTATCCCGAGAGAGACTTTCTCGAAGGCATCATCCAGGTCAAACTGCCCTTCGGCTTCCTGGGCGACCTATGCGGCCCGGGCAGCTACGAATACGTGCGCTTCTTCATTGATTGGAACGGCGACGGCGACTTTGTTGATTTCAACGAAGACGCTGGCGTAGCCGCCGTGAATGTGCATGACATACGACAGGTGCACGAGCACCACTTGTGCTACGCGCTGGGTCGCAGTTTCCGAGCGTTGCGCGCTGCCTGCCAGCATCCATACATCGTCAAGGTGCGGGCGATCCTCTCGTGGCAGCAGGTGCCAACCGGGCCAAACTTTATTCCGGTATGGGGCAATATCGTGGAGTGCTGGATGCAGATCCACCCGACGGAATCGGTGCCGCCCACATTGGTTGGCCAGATTGATACACCCACTGCCAATGACTGCGTGCAGCCCGTGCTGGTGCAAGCGTGCCTGACGAATGGCGCGCCACTCGTCGGAATAAAGATCACCGGCTCGGCGGGCGGAGCACCCTTCAACCAGTATACATTGCGCTACAGTTGGGGCGCGAACCCACCGATTGACGATGCGGTTGTATATCCAAACTGCGGCCGGCCGCCAGCGCAAACGAGTTCCAACGTGCCTGTGCTGAACGGCACACTCGGCTATCTAGACGTGACGATGCTGCCACCGGGTGAAACCCAGTTCACAATCTATTTGGACGTGTATGACTCGGGTATCGGACACATTGCCGTCACGCGGACGTTCGAGTTGAAGACGCAAGCCGTTGAGATCAGTGAAGTCGCCAAGGTGGCCGCGTTTGAGGCCGAAGACCCCTTCCATTTGGGCAACTTTACCAAGCTGATCAAGGCCACCAAGAACACCAGCACCGCTGTGCCCGAGCTCTCGATTGGCGGCGCATTCAGCGCAGATGGCAGTGCCTACATCGTCGGCTGTAACCGCATCATGAGCCAGTTTGTGCTGGTTAACTATCTTGCGCCGCCAGCCAACCCGGTGCCCAACTTCCTGGATGCCTCGCAACCTGGCAACTCGCCGCTTATCGCCCCCGTCGTTTACAACGACACTCCCGGGCACCCATGGCAGTCGGGCTGTTTCCCGACAATCACGCCGAACATCATTCTCAATGGCGACCTGGTTGCATTCTGGTCTTCGCTGAGTTGCACGTTTGGGATGATCGATTACACCGTGCCGAAGGTTCTACCCGTGCCGTTTTGGGACAGTAGCGCCTTGAATGGTCGGTACGTTATCCTACTGGATGTCCGTGATCGACTGTTGCCCGCGGGTCCCTTCCCCGGCAATTTCGCCGCCAAGGATCAGGTTGTCTTGTGGATTGACAACCGCGAGCCCGTGGCAAAAATCAACTCTATTGGCGGTGTTGCCGGGTGCGGTGATTTGCACCTGAAAGATTACCTGGGCACGACTGCCGAGATATGCGGCGTTGCCTGGGACCCGCCGATTGACCCCACAGCACCGCAACAGGCGCCAAACGATAACTTTGGTTCCTATGGCTTGTCGTTCCAGAAGAACGGCGGCAGTGGTGGCAGTATCATAACGGCGTCGGTTCGGGTTCCCAACGTATGGCCAGCTTTGCTACCAACAGACGAAGGCACGCTGGCGAACTGGGACATCGTCAGTGCCTTGGATGGTGGCCCTGGCCCGCTTCCGTTAGGTTCGCCGAAGTTGGCCCGTGGCGATCGTTGCGCCTACGTGATCATCCTGGATGTTTCCGATACCACCCATGTTGGCGACAGTGGATCTAATCATGGCGCTGGGCCTATCTTATACGCGATCAACGTGATCAACGACATACCATAACTCGAAGTAACGCAGCATGGAGGCAGGGGGACAAGTTCGCCGCCCCGACCTCCATGCCGCGTTTAGGTCCAGAAGACATATGGACCTGTTGACAGTGGACTATGAAAAGTAGTATCTTCAAGGCAATCCGATATCTGTTTGCTGCTAAGAAAGGGAGGACGCAAGATGGATGATGTTCCGCTTTGCCCCGACTGGTGGCCGCGACTCATTTGGGATTTACATTTTCTTCACATACCGCATGAGCCGCCTCCGAATCCTGTCAATTTCCCCGTTGAAATGGATCGTATCTTTCAGCAGCTCGCAATGCACACGATGTCTTACACGATGCAGGATCAAAAAGCGGCTCAAGCTATTCGTACTGATCTCGAACAGAATTTGAGCCAATCGATATTGGGTTTGAGCAAGGGGCATGACGCAAGGATGAGCCAGAAAAAGTAACAGCTCGGCATCCTAAGAAGGGCAAAATGGAATGGCCCGGCAACCTGCACCGGGCCATTCCTATTGGAACTATAAACGCGGATGCCCTCCGGCTTTTCAACGTCGTGTGGCGATGAGCCAAGCGGCATGAGCTGTCGCCCCAGCTGCCAACAATCGAGATTTTCACCACCTTACGGCGTATTGCTCGATAATTTGGGCCGCCGGCAGGATTGGGACATATTCAACACTCCTACAACGATAAGTGGAGCTGCCCGATTCCGCCGAAGGAGAACCGGCTGAAGGTGGCGGTGCGGGCTGGCAAAAAGTCCTGGTCACAGCACGCCGAACACTAGCCGTGCCATACTCCGTGAACGAACGTTGGTTCAACGCTGTACGCTGTGTCCATTGGGACCGAATACCCGCGTCAGACGGTCAACCAATACTCACTTCCCTGGTTGCTTTGATGACTCAATTGCCCGAAGGCGTTGCTTCTGTGCGGACCCGGCAGAAGTCATTTGTCCTCCGGCCAAACGGCGGCGCTTGGGCGGACTTGCGAATAGCGCTTGAAAACAGGTGACGCGGGCAGCCAGCACCGGGCTTGCGACATTCACTAACGCCGTGACGAAACGTTGGACAATCCAGTGCTGGGGAATTACGTCGGCGGTGGCGTGACCACCCTGGGCATCAACGGATGATACAGGCTCTGTGCCCCGTCCACGGCCACAACTTGGCCGGTCACGTGCCTGGATTCATCGGACGCGAAGTAAGCGATGAGATGCGCGTGATCGACCTCTTCGGCCATGCGGCCAGCCGGGATCATTTCCACCATCGCGTCCAGATCGAGCCCCCGTTCAACTGCCGATTGGCTCAACAACGGCGTGCGCGTTATGCCGGGACACAGGCAATTCACCGTAATGCCATAGGGCGCCATTTCCACGGCCAGACAGCGCGAAAAATGAATGACGGCCGCCTTCGCCGAACAGTAAGCTATTTGGTCGGTGCGCACGATCAACCCGGCGATGGACGCCACATTGACGAGCCGGCCCTGCCCGCGCGGGATCATCTTGCT
This sequence comes from Anaerolineales bacterium, assembly GCA_043734225.1. Taxonomy (GTDB): domain Bacteria; phylum Chloroflexota; class Anaerolineae; order Anaerolineales; family UBA6663; genus JAYTFQ01. The sequence goes on from JAYTFQ010000795.1 coordinate 5,898, forward strand.
AATCGCCGCCTGCGAGCATAAAAACACGCCTTTGGCGTCCACTGCCATCGTTTTGTCCCAGGCAGCCTCGCTCAATTCGGCGGTCGGGCCGGTATTCAACACGCCGGCGTTATTCACCAACAACCAGATCGGACCGAGTTCTGCTTCCGCCTTATCAATCATGGCACATGCGTCGGATTTGGAGGCGACGTCGCCCGGCAGCGCCACCGCCAGCAGGCCGGCCGCGTTGAATTCGTTTGCGACACTTTCAGCCATCGTCGCATTAACATCGTTGAGGCCGACTCGCATGCCCTGTTGCGCCAGGGTATGCGCGATCGTTTTGCCAATGCCGCGACCTGCTCCAGTGACAACAGCCACTCGACCGTGTAGGCCAGACATACTTAGCTCCTCCCTGATTTGGATGTTACTGCCGCGCGGAAGGCGCCCGGCACCTGGCCGAAGTTAGCCCTGTGCCTCACGCCGCCGGCGCCAAGCTCTCGGCGTCAATTCGCGCCAGGGCATACGGTCGCAGTTCAACGCTTAGGCTGCCCGCCTCAGTCGCGCAGCAATCGCCCGATTGAGCCCGGAAGCTCTCCGGCGCTTCCATGGCTCGCTCTACATTCGTCTCATCTAAATGATGCACCGATACCCGTTCGCCCAGTTTGAGCACAGTCACCCGGGCCGTCTCAGGGCTGAGATTCGTCAGCAATAGGCGCATCCGACCGGCCTTCCGCACGGCCAATCCGTTTACTTTCCGCGGATCACTTGAACGGCTCGCGATGACCTCGCTGCCGCGGAACTCGGCCAGATCGGCAAACACGTGATACATGGGGAAGACGCTTCCGGGCCGCGAACGGAATCGATTCGGCAGCGGCGATCCGTCTTCTGTTTCCATCACGCCGCGCCAGCCTGTCGTTTCGTAGTAAGTGACGCTGCTCACGCCGCTCTCAGCCAGGTATTTGACGCTGCCGATCGTCCAACCCGCGCCCAGCAGCGACATCTGCCTCACGTCAACCTGGGTCGGCAATTGCCCCGGCGGCGTGGGCGGCACGGCGCCCGTGGCGTACGGATTGTGCCGCATCTTGAGTGTGACCGGGCTGACGATGATGGGCCGGCTGCCCGCCAAATGCCGGGCGCTCATCACGGCCGCGGCCTGTGCTTCGAGCGTTTCCACAACCGAGGCATTGTCAAACGCATGCGCCTGCGGCGTGATCGCAAATGTCACCGCATCGATGAGATCAAGTGGCGGGGGCGTGCGCAGCAGCCAGATCAGATCGGTATTCGTGCCGGTGACCCAGTGGGCCGCCGGGTCGTAGCGCGCCAGATGCCTGCGCGCCAGTGTGACCACCTCGGCAAACGGTGTGCCGCCTGCGTACATTTCACGGACCGGATAAATCAACCAGCGGCCTACCACGGGGCGGACCTGCTCGATAATTGGCTGAAATTGGCGCAATTCAGCCTCACCGTTTTCCGAAATGAAGAGCGCCACTTCCAACAGAATACCCAGCGCGCGCGCGTCAATGGCCGCGCGACGCAAATTCGCTTCGTAAGCCGGATCGGCAAGCTTGAGATCGACGCGCAGATGGTGAAGCTGCAAGGCCTTCAGGCGCTCTAACTCTCGGGCGTTGAGGGGCCGGCCATGGCTCGCTGAACCCAGGCCAATCTGCGGCAGAGCGCGAACAGGCGATTCGGGCTGAAGGGAAAACGTGAGCGGTAAGGCGGGGACCACCAGCGCCCGTTGGTCGGGCTCTGCGGGTCGTTTGTCTTTGAGCGTCAATGTAATTGACTGTTCGACTCGCGTGCCAGCCTTTATCTCCACTGGAAAGGGCAAATGCAGCGGGGTGCAGAACGTCTTGTAGGACGCGTCGGTCCAACTGCGTTGATCTTCCATCTCGAAAATATCGCCGCCGAAACGCACCTCGGCCCATAGACCAGGCAGCACTTCGTGCGTCATCGCCCGCAATTCGGCGAAAGGCTGCACTGGTTGATCGGGTACCGGCAAGACCGGCAGTGTTGATCGGTCAATCGTGCCGTCGACATGCTCTGCCAGGCAAGCGGCGCCGGCACCACTGGCCGGATGCAGCACACACAAGCCGATCCGGTTCTTCATGAACGTCGAGCGCGCCACGCCTTCCAACTTAAACGTGATTGTTCCCTGGACGTCACCCGTGATTGTGCCGCGCCAGGCGAAGTCAATGTCGCCTTGCTTGTTCTCGACATCGTACGCGAGGTGGAATGAGTCGCTGTGAGCCTCCAGTTGCACGTTGGAGAGCCTGGGCCGAACCGTGCCCCAGTTGCGGTCGCGAACAGCAGCATACACGCGACGTAACACTTCACAGTCGCCTAGCTTGATGTAGCGCAGGTCGCCCTCTTCATACCACACGGATAACGGGCCGGCGTGTAAGGCGATCCGCTCTGGCAGGGGTTCATCTTTGCCATAGAACAACACGTTTTTGGGTAGAATTGTCGCACTCCTGTCCGCCGGAACCAGCAGTCTCCTGCGGCCCCCGCCATCTTCGAGGCATGGCTTTGACCGGCGCCGCGTTAGTCCCGGACGAACTTCCGCAGATACGCCACGCTCTCGCTCGCCCACGCCTGTTCCAGATCGATCGTGTCCTGCAGTTTTTCCTGCTCTGGCGGCCACAACTCGATGATGACGTTGAAATCGTAAGGCGAGGCTTTGAGTTCGTTCAGCAGCCACTCCGTCTCGACCATGCCCTTGCCCGCCGGCAGGCCTTCGCAGATGAAGCCCATCATGTGCCAGGCGCGCTTGATCGTGAAGTCCTTGTAATGCAAGCACATGGTGTGAGGCGCCAGGAGCTGCGTCACATACTTCCAGCCCTCCGGGACCGCCAGCGAGTTCACCATATCCAACACGAGTCCGACATACGAGCTATGGACTTCGTCGAGCGCGGCGCGCAAATCGGCGGCCGGGGTATTCCCGTTCTCGATCGCCAGGCGCACGCCCTCGCGTTCCAGCACGGGCACAAGCTGGCGCAACGCCGCTGGGATCTGCGTGGCGTCGGCAGCGTAATTCCCAGCGACATCCGGCACCGTCCGAATGAGCTTGGCGCCCATGCGCTTGGCCACGGCCACCTGCTTGGCCAGATGGTCGTAGTCTAGCCCGCGTGTGCCGAGCTCCAGTTCAATGCCCAGCTCATGGGCGGTCTCAATAAACGTCTCGAATTCTGCCGCGGGCAATTTCTCGACCGGAAAATTAGGCCCGGTCTGAACGAGGCGCAAGCCAAGCGCATGCGCATGTTCAAGCAGGCCCAAGGCTGTGAGTGGTTTTTCGGGCCGGGCTTCACGATCTGGAAATGCCGGATTCGGGCCCCTAAACCCGAGCGACCACATGTACGTGTAAGTATTCACTCCCAGCTTCAAGTGGCGCTCCTTATTGCACATTGTGATGGCCATATGTTCGCAGGTGGTCATCACGTAAGTGTCACCGGTTATGAAGAAGAAATGCGCGTGATGATCGAAACGCGCGTTTACTCGCCTCGGTGTTTTTAGGGCTGCAGCAAGACCTTCATCACCTCGTGGCCCTTGACCATCTCAAAGCCGCGCTGATATTCTTCCAAAGGCAGGATATGCGTGATCAGCGATTTCAGATCGATCTGATCCTTCTCGATCATCTGCACCATCCGCCGCCACGAGTCCCAGGTCCGCCCCATCATGTTCTGCAACTTAATTTCGCGCCGCGTCATCTTGAAAAACGGGTTGAACGTGATCGGGCCGTTGAACGAGCCGATGGTGACGACCGTGCCGCGAATGCGCACCATATCAAAGGCCTGATCCATGGCCGCCTGATTGGCCGCCATCTCAATCACGAAGTCAGCGCCCTTGCCGCGGGTCAAATCCAACACTTTCCTGACTGGGTCTTCGTGTTTGATATTGACCGTAGTGGCAACGGTGTGCCGGCGGGCAAAGTCCAACCGTGTGTCTGAGAGGTCGGTGATGACGACGTTCGCACCCCAGGCGGCGAGAATTTGCGCGGCCAGTATACCGATCGGTCCGGCGCCAACGACGACCGCCCACTCGCCCGGTTCCTGGTGCTCGATATCGACCGAATGCATCGCAATGCCGAAGTTCTCCAGCAGCGCGCCTTCGGCCAGGCTCAATTTGTCGGGCAGATAGGCCAGCACGCGCTCTGGCAGCACAGCGCGCTCGGCAAACGCGCCGCGTCGTTTGCCGTATATCTCGCGGTTTTCACACATGTTGGTGAAACCGCTGCGGCACTGCCGGCAATAGCCACAATAGATCAGCGGATCATCGACGATGCGATCGCCGGGCTTGAACTGCCTGACCTCGCTGCCCACATCAACAACCACGCCCACAGCCTCGTGCCCCAGCACGGTCGGCAATTGGAAAGCCTTGTCGTTGGCGGCCCATTCATTCCAGTCATAGGCCTTTGTTTCGCCGACGCAGATGGCGCAATACTCGACCTTAAACAGCACATCATCCGGGTGGCCGATTTTCGGCTCGGCGATGTTGAGCAGTGACAGGCCAGGTTCAGGACGTTCCTTCACTAAGGCTCGCATCTCAGCGTCCTCCTGGGCCGCATCCGCTGCGGAAATGCCGCCGGCGAATTGCAGCGGCTGGCATATCCAAGCACAGCATTTGGCGCGGCGCCCACTTTACGAAACAGACTGGGGCTGGTCATGTTGGCCTGTCTGGTGGCTCTCAGAGCAAAAAGTACGGTTTCTCAAGCCGCGCTTTCACTTCGGCCAGGAACTTCGCCCCTTGTATGCCATCCATCACCCGATGATCGACCGTGAGGGTCAAGCTCATCATTGGACGCAAAGCGATGGTGTTGTCGGGCTGGCCGACTGGGGTCTTGATTACCTGGCCGACGGCCAAAATCGCGCTTTGCGGCGGATTGAGGAGGGCGTTGAACTGCTCAATGCCGTACATTCCTAGATTCGAAATTGTGAAGGTGCCATCTGTCAGGTCATCCGCGCCGAAACGCATCGCGCGCGTTTTTTCTTGAAAAGCCTTGATTTCGCGGACGACCTGCGCCCAAGATTTTTGATCAGCGGCTTTGATCACCGGCACAACCAGGCCGGCCTCGTTGCCGGAGGCAACACCGATGTTGATCTGTTGGTGCACCTTGATCCGGCCGTTCTCAAACGAGGCATTCGCGCGGGGATGCTGCCGCAGCGCCGCCGCCACGACCCTCACCAGAATTGCCGTGATCGACAGCCGCTCGCCCGTCTCAGCCCGCACGCGATCCAGCAGGGCCTCGCGCAGCGACAGCGCCTGGGTCATGTCAGCTTGCAGCGTGAGGGCGAAGTGGGGTGCGCTGTGAAGGCTGTCAATCAGGCGTTGACCGGTAATGCGTTGAGCGGCGGTTATGTCCAGCCATTCATCGGTGGCAGCCACCGGCGTTGGGGCCGGCGAGGCCGGTCGGGCTTGGGCCGCTTCGGCGTAAGTCCGCACGTCGGCCTCTGTAATGCGGCCCTCCGGCCCGGTGCCCGTCACCAGACCCAAATCGATTCCCAATTCCTTGGCGACCCGCCGCGCGGCCGGCGCAGCTCTCACCGCGCCGGCCGCGGCGCTCGCCGATGGCGCTGGTGGTGGCGCCGGCGGCCCGCTCGACGTCACTGAGATTGCCGAACCAAGCGGTGGAAGAACGGGCACGATTTCATCAAGTCCAGCAATAAAGGCAATCGTCTGGCCAACCGGCACATCGGCGCCATCGATCGCGCCCGCCCGCACGCCCTTCAAGATCCCGGCAGCCGGCGCTTCGATTTCCGCCACCACCTTATCGGTCTCCACTTCCATGATGATCTGGTATTGCTGAATCGGCTCGCCTTCTTGAACCAGCCAACGAATGATCTTGGCCGAGTCCATGTGTTCCGACATCTTGTGAATGAAGAATTCAGTCGCCATCCGCCGCTCTTCCCTCGCCCGATTTACGCCATGACTTTTTGAATCGCTCGCACGACATCCGCTGTCTCGGGCCACACACCCCGCTCGATACTGTCGGCAAAGGGGATGGGCGAATTGCGGCCCGTCACCCGCACGATGGGCGCTTGCAGGTAATCGAAGGCCTGTTCCATGACGACCATGCCCCACTCGCCCGTTGGCCCATACGATCGACAGGCTTCAGCGGCGACCACCACCCGACCTGTTTTCCTCGCGGAACGGCCGATGGTCTCTTCATCCAGCGGACTGACCGTGCGCACGTCCACCACTTCCACGCTGATCCCTTGCGGCTCCAACAGCCTGGCCGCCGCCATGGCATACCAGACCAGCGAGCCGGAGCAAATGACGGAAACATCGCGGCCCTCACGCTTAATGTCACACTGGCTGAGCGGCAACACGTAGTCGGTTTCCGGAACCAGGCCGCGGAACGAATAGAGAAATTTGTGTTCAAGAAAGATCACCGGATTGTCATCGCGTATGGCCGCCTTGAGCAGGCCTTTGGCGTCATACGGGGTAGACGGCAGGACCACCTTGAGTCCCGGGATGTGGGCGTACCATACTTCCAGGCTTTGCGAATGCTGGGCGGCGATGCTCTTGCCCGCTCCGCCCCCGGTGGGCATGCGCAACACCCAGGGCACACTGCACTGTCCACCCGTCATGAAGCGCAGTTTGGCGGCCTGCGTGCAGATCTGATCCATGGCCAGGCCGGAAAAGTCCGAAAACATGATCTCCATGACCGGTCGCATGCCCACCAAGGCCGCGCCGGTGCCGGCCCCAACAATCGTGTTTTCGCTGATCGGCGTATTGCGCACGCGCTCCGGCCCAAACTGATCGAATAAGGTGCGCGTGACGCCGAAGGCGCCGCCATGCTTGGCGATGTCCTCGCCCATCAGGAAAACACGCGGGTCGCGCACCATTTCTTCGCGCAAGGCCTCGCGGATGGCCTCCTGATAGGATATTTCTTTCGCCGGCGCGCCGGCCGGAACTTGCACGATCAGGTCGGGCGAAAGCGTGGGTTTGTTTGAACCGAGCGATACGGCATCTCGGGCTGTGGTCGCCATCTTGGTCACCTTGGCAGCGTTACGCGTAAATGTAGTCCAGCGCGGTCGCCGGATCGGGCTCCGGGCTGTCTTTGGCAAACTGCACGGCGTCGACCATTTCCTGCTTGATCGCGGCGCCGATTACATCCAGTTCAGCAGCAGTCGCCTTGCCATTCTCAAGCAGGTGATGACGGAATCGGCCAATCGGCTCCCGCTGGCGATATGCTTCCACTTCCGCCCGCGTCCGGTAGACCTCTGGCTCGCCGGCGTAGTGGCCCTCGATGCGGTAGCTTTCGGTGACCAGCAGCGTTGGCCCTTCGCCGCGCCGGGCGCGAGCAACGGCCTCAACGGCGGCTTCATACACCGCCAGCACATCAAATCCATCCACGCGCACGCCGGGAATGCCGTAGGCCTGCGCGCGAATAGATAGGTCGTCAATGCGGACGGCATCCCGGACGTTGGTGGACACCCCGTATTGGTTGTTCTCTAAAACAAAAACAACCGGCAGGTCCCAAATAGCGGCCATGTTCAGCGACTCGTGCCAGTTGCCTGTGTTCGAACCCGCCTCGCCCGTAAAGGGCACCGCCACCCGCTTTTCGCCACGCATTTTGAAGGCCAGGGCCGCGCCCACCGCCAGCGGGATACCCGAACCGACAATGGCCAGGGCGCCCAGGCTGCCGGTCTCAAACGCCGCAATGTGCATGGAGCCGCCGCGCCCTTGGCAGTAGCCGGTTGCCTTGCCAAAGATCTCAGCCATCATCTTGCCCGCGTCGGCGCCCTTGGCCAGGTTGTGTCCATGGCTGCGATGCGTGCCAGCCACCAGATCATCCACCCCGAGCGCCAGGCACACGCCCACCCCGGAGGCCTCCTGGCCGATGTAAGGGTGGACGGTGCCCTTCACCTGCCCGCGCTTGAAGACATCCATAGCGGCCAACTCAAACTCGCGAATGCGGACCATGCGCCGATACATTTCCAGCAGCATTTCAGGCGAGATATCCATGGCGTTAGCGTCTCCGGCAGCGTTGAGTGGGGTCATTGGGCTGTGGGCTATTTTTCCTTGAAGATATCGCCCATATGCTCGCCCGCTTTTTCCCAGGCCGCAATGAGATTGTCCAGGAAAGGATCTTCACCGCTGGTCTCGAGCTTGTTGTTGGCCTCCAGCCATTTGACCATGCGGCGCACACCTTCTACCCACGGAATGGTATAGCGGAACCCCAGGTCGGTCCGGGCCGCGCTGGCGTCGAATATATTGTTGAACTGGAAGTTGGTTTTTAGAGTATAGGCATGTTCAGGCGCCACTTTGAACAGCAAATCGGTGGGAATGGTGACAATGTTAGGTTCTGGCGCGCCCACCGCCTCGGCCACCCGCTGGATCAAAAGAATCCAGGTCAGCCATTCCTCGCCTGGCGTGTGGTAGTTCTTGCCAAAGACGGCCGGATTGCCGGCGGCATTCACGAATGCGCGGGCGACGTCATCTCGGTGGCAGCAGGTCCACAACGAGGTGCCGTCGCCATGCAAGACCACCGGTTTGCCGCGCCGCAATCGGTCCACCAGGGCAGTTTTTCCGCCCAGAATGTATATGGGCCCGCGGCTTTCGCCGTAAGTGTAAGCCGGGCGAATAATCGTCAAAGGGAAAGCGCCCTGCTGCTGCGCTTCGAGCAGGGTCTTCTCAATGGTGACTTTGTCGATACTGTAGGGGTTCAGGCCTCCGTATGGCTCGCTTTCCACCACCGGATAGCGAAAAGCTGGTTTTCGATAGACGTCGACTGTGCTGCAGAATATGAAATGGCCCACCTGGCCGCTAAAGGCTCGCACGGCGCTTGCGCCATCCTCAGGCAAATAACCGACCATATCCATCACCACGTCAAACCGGCCAGCGGCGTGCATTTGAGACTCAAAGGCAGCATAATTCATGCGATCGCCCTGGATCACCCTGGCGCCTGGATGAGTTGGCAGAGTGCTCTGGCCGCGGTTGAACAAAGTAACATCCTCGCCACGCTCCAAAAGGAACTTAACGATCGATACAGAGATCAGTCCCGTTCCACCGATGATGAGGATCTTCATTGTGTCTCACTTTCTGATAGGTCAGTTCGGGGCCAATGGTACTTGGCTGCGATAGTCGGGCCGGTCACAATATTCTGGAGAGAATGTGCTGGTCAACCTCGGCTTCGGTCTTGGGCAGGGCTACATCCGTATACACCCGCCACTCTTCAGTATGCTCAAGGATTTCCTTGGGCTGAAGCGTCGTGAGAGGGCTAAGTGTTTCTAGCTGAAAGCACTCTGAGCCGGCCTGTAATGCAACCGAACAGCCAAAGGGATACGCGGCTCCGGACAGATGGGTAAACCGCTTCACGAATAGCTGCCGGTTGACTGCATACGCGCACCAACCGGCCGCCACTTCCATACCGGCGCGTTGATCACCTTTATCATTGGTTTGATCGCCTCTTAGAAATACATAGCGATCGCCCCACCGCCAGCGCGGATCGCTCATATCGGTGTCATCCCAAACCATCAAGGAATGCGGGGGATGAAAGATATCCGGGTCGTGAATCAGGCGCGCAGGTAGCGGGAATATGCCCACGCCACCGGCGGCCATGGCGGTAATGGCGGAGGCGGCCAACTCCACCGGCCAGGCCCCATTGTTGCAAAGACGATGGGTTATCGTCACTTGGGCATGCTTGGGGTCCAGCCTAACCTCGAACTCCTTTTGAATACCAGTTGGGCGATGACTATATTGGAAAATGCGAGCGCCAAACGGCTGGGGTTCAATCTGAACACTGTTGTTATCGGCCAGATAAGCGCGTGGCTGAGCCAAAGGCCCAAAGGCCAGGCGGTGTCCGCCATACAAGCGCCATTTGTCGCCGCCCATTTGCCCCAGGTCGTCGGAGTTGATATGAAATAGATTTTCACCACCCTGGCTGGTGAGACTCAGGATGCGCGGACCAATATCTGTCGCCAAAACCAGCTCGACCTGGTCATTGCTCAGTTTGTAACAATTGTTCCAGCCCTGAAAACTGATCTTCTCGATCATGTGAGTCCGGCCGTGTTGTTGGGCGAGCCGGGGTGGCTGCTGCTCGGCGAAGCCGTCAGGAGAGTCTGCAGGTGAGGCAGCACAAACCGCTCGACGTCGCCATCATTTTCCGGGCGAGGCACACCGTCAAATAAATACCAATCTTCCACATGCTCTTTGATGCCTTGCGGCTCGAGGCAGGTGATCGGGCTCTTGGTTTCCAACTGGGACTGCCCGGCATTCGTGAATAGGATCCCTGAGCAGCCATCCGGATACTTGGCCTCAGGCAGCGAGCAGAACTGTTTCACAAAAAGATTATTGTGCACGGCATACGCCACCCACCCGTCCGGCACCACCATGCCCATCTTTTGATGGCTAGGGATCTTTTTGCTGTCGCGCAGCAGCAGATAACGCTGACCCCAGGTCCAGCGTGGGTCGCTCATGTCCGTGTAGTCCCAAATCACCAGCGGATGCGGCGCGTGAAAGGTATCGGGGTCGTGAACAATCCGGGCCGGCAGCGGCATGATCTCCACACCACCAGCGGCCACATCTGTCAACGCCCAGATGGAGATTTCTTTAATAGGCCAAAGGGTTGTGTTGCGCAGGCGGTGGGTGAGCCTGACATGCGTGCTCTGTGGATCAAACACGAGGTCGATTTCTTTTTGCACCCCGGTCGTTTCTTCCACCGGCTGGATCAGGCGAACCTGATGGCCTTCCTCGACTACCTGGATCGGCCAGTTATCGGGATAATACGTGCGGGGTTTTACTTCGGGTCCGTGCCACAGGCGGTGACCGCCGTAGTGGCGCCAGGAGATGCCGCCCATGCTGCCCTGATCGCCCAAATTAGCGTTGAAAACATTCGCCTGGCCGACAAACCCCAGGTATACAATGCGCGGACCCACATCCGCCGTCAGCACGACTTCGATCGAATCGTTGGTGTAGCGATAACAATTCGGCCATCCGCCATACTCTATTTTCTGGAACATGACGTTCTCCGCAAGACCCACGCGACCTGATTGGCCCCCCCCCGATTGGCGCATCACAATTGCAGTCATTCAGCATAGCCTTCAACCAGCAAGCGCGCGTCCTCCCAGCGGTCAGGAGTCGTGAACCACTGCTAGTTAGTCGTGCGCACCTGGCGGATGCCAGGCAACTGGTCGCTACAGTTGTATCGCCTGGCCGCGGGCGGCCGAGTCGTAGGCGGCGAAAACCAGGCGGGCCGTATTTAGATTGTCAGCACCGGTGGTTTCGGCCTGGCCAGTGCCACGAAGCGCCTGTAACAGGTTGGCGTTACACGGAACGATGCTGGCGTGCACAACGTCATAGGCCGGGTCGGCCCAGGCATAGCGCGCTGGGGGCTGCCGCCGCAAGTGCGTGCCATCCTGAGTGGTGACCCGCACCCAAAAATCCGGGGTAAGCTCGACCGAGCCGAGCTGACCTTCGATGAAAATTTGCGTGCCGGGGAAGGCATCGCGCTCCAGGTGGTTTTCCGCATACCCCAGTTCGCAAATGACGGTGGCGCCGCCCATCTCCAGGACAATGGTCGCGACGTCCTCGCCCCGGATATCCGCATGGACGCGGATGGACTGACAGTAGAGGCGCTGTGCCTCCCCGAACAGAAAGCGGGCCACGTCGAGAATATGGCTGCCCAGGTCAGTGATGATGAATTGATCGAGCTGCTTGAGGAACGGCTGGTTGGCAAAGACCGGGTAACCGGAGATCATATCGATCCGGGCTCGGAATGGACGGCCAATTACCCCATCGTCCAGGACGCGTTTGACCTGCCGGATCGGCGACTGCCATCGCCAATTTTCGTGGATAAAGAGCGGTACGCCAGCCCGGCGGCAGGCCTCAACCATTTGCGTGGCGACGGCCAGGGACGGCGCCATCGGCTTCTGACAGATGACAGGCAAACCGTGATCCGCGGCCAATTGAACAAAACGCTGATGCGTATCAACGTCAGTGACAATATCCAGGAAATCGAGCGTCTCCCGGCTGACTAGCTCTTCCGCCGAGTCATAGACTGTGGGATTGCCAAACTCGCTTGCCAGCGCCTCCGCCTTGGCGCGGGTGCGGTTGTAGAGCGCTACGCATTCCACGCCCTCCAGCTCGCGCCAGGCTGCCAACTGAAAGCGTGACCAGAAACCAGTGCCTAGCATTGCAAAGCGCAGTTTGTTCATATGGCTGTTGGACTTGGACTGACTAGGCGGCCCCCGCCAGACGGCGAACGAAATGCCGACCAGCGCGTACAAGCGTACTGTTCACAGAACTGTCTTCTTTGAAGCGCCGGGCTCACCGTCTGGACCATAAATAATCTCGTTGATCTGGGTAGCCAAATTGTCCGGCTCAAAAACCTTCCGCCAGTCTGGTTGAAAGATCTGCTTCTTGGCGCGCGCCACCATCCGCAACGCCCCATCCGAGAACTGCGTGCCAGGCAAATAGCCGTATTGAATTCCCAGGTTCACCTTAATATGTCCCATGAGGAAATCGAGGGCCGCCGCCGGCGGCACCCCACGCCGCACCGCCTCTTCCATCGCCTCTTTCATGACAAACATGCAGGTCAAGACCACGGTTTCAGACATGGCTGGCTCCAGAATTGCCATTTGCTCGACCGTGATGCGATGTACTCTTAAGATGGGCGCGAACATTTCGGATACGAGCTTTTCCCCGGTTTGATAGTCCGTATCATCGCCCTGCAGGAGGGCGCAAACCAAAGACTGTTTCCCCTTGTTCCCACCATAAAAATCCATGATGGCCTCGCGCTCGGTCTCCTCGGTGACCACCGGCGGATGACAGGGATGGACGACAAAATAGGCCACATCTGCCCGGGCCGGCAATTGTCCGCTGACGGGCACGGCTGGATCCAAAAACACGAGCAGGGCTCCGCTCTTTGCCTGCGGCACAACCTCCGCGCTGGCAGCCAGCAGTATACGGTCCGGAACGGCCAGGACAACGATATCAGCCTCGGCCAAGGCCTGCTGCGGCGCTGTGGGTTCCAGACCATTCGCGCGCAACCGGGCGATGCCCGTATCGCCGGACTCGACATATAGCAGGTGATAGGCCGTGGTTTGCCGGAGTCTGTTTGATATTCGCGTACCGATTTTCCCGGCTGCCCCGAAGAGTGCAACAGTTTCTGTCATGCTATGTATCCCTCCAAATGATGAATGGGCAATACCTTGCCAAACAGCTTTCTATCTGATTTAGCGATGGCGTGATCGCAGGCCGCAACTGGCTGGCCCCGCCAACTTCAAACCAGGCTGACAACTAGAAAAAACACCGGAAGCCAGTTCCTACAATGGCGAACTCCAGATCTGCCATGCCGGAATGCTCCTCGAGCAGCGACAAATCATGCCTGGCGTCTTAAGACCAGCACGAAATCAAACGGATGACCTTGGGCGTCCTCTGCATGAGGCGCGGTTAGGTTTTCGCGGCTGGCAACTGTGAGTGCGAATTCCGGCTGCAATGTCCCGTGCCGCGGATCGAACCATTGCGCCCGGTATTCATCTTGCGTCGGGAGGTTGAGTGAGGCGCTGCCACCGGCCGGGAAATAAATGACGAAACAATCCTGATCTCCAGACATCATGCCATCCGGACGATACCCAACGGCATAATTGGACGGCTTGATCAGACCTGAGTGTGGCCGCATCTTCCAGAATGGGACGATGTCCGTGAAGAAGCGCTTCAAATGTAGTAAGTATTCCAGCCCAGGTTGGTCTGCATCCAGGCGCATCCAGGGTCCCCAGGTGTTTTCAAACCCGTGGATGACACCCATTCCACAAAACGCGCCGCGCCAGGCGCCCCGCCGCGTGTGCTCCGGATCGCAACATTCGTGGCCGGGGATAAGCAGTTGGAAATCCGGGTTTCGCTCATAGCCATATTCGGCAAAGACGCTCGTTCCCTGCCAATCCGCAAAAGAAATGGCGATCTGTTCCTCGATCCCGGCTGCCAGCCAGGCATCCGCTTCACCGGTCGTGCCCCAATGCTGGAACATCACCGCGTCCACCGCGCCCGGGTCGGCGGCAAACCGGCGCGCAAACGATGGATTTGGCGGGCCATTGTGCACTGAAACGATATGGCCATGTTGCGCCGTCGACTTTATCCAACGAGCAATCCGCATGGCCCAGCGGTCAGCCACCGGCTTGTAATGCCAGTCGCCGTTTGGATAATACTCATACTCGTTAAGCGGCGTCCAAAAGTACAGGCAGTTATACGCGTCATACCGGGCGATCAGGTAGCGCAGCCAAAGCTCTTCCCATTCTGGGACGAAGATCTGGCGGCTGTTGAAGGGGAATTCAAACCCCCAACCTTCCATGATCATCTCCAGCCCAATGCCTAGTGACTCAGCCAGCCGCACGACTTTATCGACCGTTTCGAAGTAATCCAGATTGAAGCGGTCGAATCGGGGTGCTTGCTCGCTCCCCCCCCACGGCCAGGTGCGGCGCGTCTGCCAGGCGCTGTAGCCATCGGGCGGATGGAAAGGGCTGACCGGCACCCGCACGCGCAGCAGGTTGAATCCCTGCCGCGCCCGGCGTTTCAGGAAAGATTCCACGTCTCCGCCGCAGTAATCCATCGCGAATAGGTTGTAGACCGTATCGCCTAACAAAAAGGCTGGCTCGCCGGATTCATACTCGTGGCCCCAATACTTGCCAGGGACGCTGCGGAGAAAACCTTTGGACGGGTTAGCGGTGACTTCAAATTGTCCGGCCTGACTCAGTTGCGGATTGCGAGGCAGGCTGAGAACCTGGTAGGACCATGGCCCGACCTGGCCCGGGTTAAAGCGCGCCTTCCAGGTCTGATCGCCGGCATAGAACGCAGGCAAAAGAAAAATCCGCCCGTCAGGCGCAGTGAATTGCATATCGACCGCGACATCCAGAAACGGATTGGGATATACCGTTTGAGCGCCAAACGACCACTCGCCGACTGTGCGCAGCAGTAATTGGGTTGGGTTCGAGTTCATGATCTATCGCCGTCTAGATCTTGGTTTCGATTCGGAAAGCTGGCATGCGGTTTCATTTCAATTATCCCGTTCGGCGCACAGTTGCCCACACCAATTAATCCTGGCTGCCACGCAATAGCAGCACTGCATCTTCCCAACAATCGGGGGTGGAGAACCATTGATAATTAGTCGTGCGCACCTGGCGGACTCCCGGCATCGTATACGTCTGAAAGTCACCAGCCGCCTTTTCTTCGCCGGTAGCGGGGTTGATCCAGGTCGCTATTGCCCTGGAGGAGCATAGTTTTTCCAGCCGAACCAACACATGGCAGCGGCTGCTCAGGTAAACCATCAGCCAGCTTCCATCCATGTCGCGGACAGCCGCATTGAGCGTCTCGCCACCGCTGGCGCCCTCCTCAAGGATGGCCTGGTCGGGCAGTCGCTGCCACCAGGGCAGGCTACCCACAATCCGCCTGAATACCCCCATTTGTTCCGCGCCGGGTGTATCAAACGTCGCAGTCCAGCCCGGCTCGGCCCGCCACAGCGAATTTTGTCCGTAGGTGTGATAACCGCCTGCCATGAAGGACCACCAGGCCTGCCGCCGAACAATGAGTGGCGTGATGGGGCCGCGCGCATATTCCGGTCCATTCTCGTAGGCGCCTTCCCCCAACACGACTGGCCGGCTGGGAGTCGTCAAGTTGTCGCTCACAACGCTGTCGTAAATCTTATGCCAATCGGTCCAACATTGGATCATGTGAAAATCCAGCCAGGCGCGGTCATTGAAAAACTGGGATGACGAGTGCAACGCGCACGGGTGATAGGTGATCAGATGCCGACCGCCATCTCCGGCCCTGAGCCCCTCGCCCAAGGCATCGAAAACTGCCTCAAAGCCGTGCGGCAAACAGTCACCACCATTGATCCAGACTAAATTGGGTCGATCCCGGTAGCGCTGCCCCAACCATTGCCCATAGTGCCAGGCGCTGTCAACTGTAAAAAGCCCGAGATCGGTGACGAAATTTCCCCAGGTAGGCAAGATCGCCAGGGTCAGCCGAAGGTCTTGTGCAACGCCCAGCAAACCATCGACGTGATCGAAGAAATCTGGGTTGGGGTGGGCTGGGTCCTTGTTCACCCAGGGATAGGCGCCTTTCCAATTAGGCGATACATCACTTGGATCTGGATTGGGGCCGCCAAACCAGGCCAGCACCCCCTGAATGACTGTAAATCCCTTGGCGGCCCGGTTTTCCAGGTAAGCTTCCGCCTCCGGGCGGGAATATTGGGTAAACAGCGGCCAGGCGGTATCACCAAGCCAGAAGAAAGGGCTGCCTTGGTCATCGGTGAAGAAACGGCCGTTCGAACTGATCTTTTGAGGAAATGTTCCCAACGGGTAACCTCAAGAAGCGTTTCGCCTACGGATTGGAAGCTAATCTCAGCCTAAGCGCGGAAGAAAGCATACGGGGAACAATCTGGCTGTCCGGCCGCCCTGTATGCTTTCTTCCTTTATCTATCCGAGATGGGCCAGACTACTTTTGAGTTTTGGCCCAGGCGTCAATCTGGCTCTGAACCTCGGCCAGTACCTTATCCATGCCCGCGGATTTCAGGCCGTCCTGGCAGGCCTTCAGGCCCGGCTCAACATCCACCAAACCCTTATCCACCGCGTCGCAGTACTGCGTCGCAGCGGAGGCGATATTGGCGATATCACTTTCGATTGGTTTCGTATCCAGCTGAAACCCGGCCACATTCGAGACCTTGGCAGTCGCCTTGGCTTGCGCGATCTTATCCGCCAGCCCAATGTCATCTGGAGACGTCAGGTACTGCAGGCGTTGATCACCGGTCCCGAACCCGTTTTTGAAGGGCCAACCCGACGTCTTGGCATCGACCCCGGACGGGTAAGTGACGACCTTATTGGCCTGATCTTGCCAGGCCCAGTTCTTGCCCTGGATGCCGTAGGAAATCAGATTAAGGAAGTCAGCGTTTTTATTGACTTCCTCGATGTACTTGGCCGCCAGCACTGGGTTCTTGGAGGTCTTGCAGATCCCGTAGGAGGCGGAAGAGGAATACAGGTCCTGGTAAAGCGTGTTCTGAACGAATCCAGTGAGGATGGGAATCCCTTTCCACTCATTGGCCGCCATAGCCGAGGTAGATGCAAAGCCGCCAAACGGAACATAGAACGCGGCGAACCCCAGATTGCCGCGAATATTGATCATTTCTGCATCCGCCGGCGGGGTCTTCAAGTAGTAGCCCTTCTGATACCAGCTGCGATTCAGGGTAACCGCGGCTTTGTATTCCGGAGTATCGGCCACCGACACGACTTTGCGGGCGGGATCATCCATCTTGACGCCAATACTGCCCCCAAAATCTCCCTTTGCTCCAATATTGGTGTTAATCGGGTCATAGCCGTATTGATTGGGCCACCATGACCGGCCCCAGAAGGGATCACTCGAGATCAGTGGGGTTACGCCTTTCTCGTTCTTCACGACTGCGTCGAAGAGTGGTTCCCAGGCCTGAGGTGTCTTGGCATTCTGCCAGTCAAAATTGTACTTTTTCACCAGGTCTTCGCGGACCCAAAAGGCTGCCGCCCCTTTGACACCGCCGATAGCATACGACAGGGCGCCATAAATATGGCCATCTTTCTGTCGGGTGGAATTCCAGGCTTGCTGGGTGAAGTTCCCCCATTCGGTGGGCGCGTTCGTGGCCAGCAGGTCTTCCAGGGGGATAATTCCGCCCGCGTCGATTGCAGGCTGGATCGGGGTAAACCCACCAAAGATCACCAGATCGCAGGCTTCGCCCGAATTCATCATCAGGTTAACCTTAGTGGCGCCATCCGTGAAGCCAAGCTGGTGGAACGCGATCTTGGCGCCAATATCCTTTGCCAGGATTGCATTGGCGGCGGATGTCACCGCGGCCATATCTTCATCCTTAAAAGTGAAAGATACGGCGTATATATCTAAAGTTGGCAGGTCCGCGGCTGGTGCAGCCGTCGCAGCCACGGTCGCCGCGGGGGCACTGGTCGCGGCTGGAGCACTCGTGCCGGCCGGAGCGTTAGTGGCCGCGGGTGGTTGGGTGGCAATTGTTGCAGTTGCTGGCGATTGGCAGGCAACCAGAATCATGCTCAGGGCAACCACAGGTCCCATGATCCTAAATAGTGTTGAACTTTTGGACATATCATCCTCCCCGGGTGATAGGTTGTGGAAAGAATCAGGCGCCGCAGCGGTTTTTTGCTGCGACTTGGATCGGTCGGCTACGCTCTTCCGTAGCGCACAGGTGGAAACAGAAATATTCTACATATCACCTCCTGCATATTTGTTGGCTGACAATCTGCTGCGCCATGGGCATACAATATTCCAGGACCGTCAGTCGCCTTTGATGCTCCCCAGCGTCACGCCGCGGATGAAATAGCGCTGGACGAATAAAAACGCCAGGATGACGGGTCCCAGGGCAAGCACGGCCATCGCCATGCGCACGGAGAGAAGGGGCACCGGTTGCCCCAGTTTCACGTTCATTTCGGTCTCCATGAACGAGCTGACAACCATGTTGTAGAGTGTTAGCTGGAGCGGAGACAGTTTGTTCATATCAATAAAAAGCAGGGCTTGGTAAATATCATTCCAGTAGTTCAACATTAGAAACAATGAGATTGTTAAGATCGCTGGCATCGACAGGGGAATCGCGATTTGAAAAAAGATATTGAATTCGTTGGCCCCATCCATCTTGGCCGCGTCGAACAGCTCCCGTGGCAGGGATGAAAAATAAGTCCGCAGCAATAATACGAAAAATGGCACGACCAGGCCGGGTAATATCATGGCCGTCAGGGTATTTTTCAGATGAAGCGTCCTGACCATATTGATATAATAGGGGACCAGTCCCCCACTAAAAAGCATGGTGAAAAATATGTAGAAGGTCAGGATTCCGCGCAGCTTAAATTCCTTGCGCGAAAGGACATACGCCAGCAGCGTCATGATCAGGACACCAATCAGTACCCCAACCACGGTAACGAAGATTGAAACAGCGTAAGCTTGCGTGATTAAATGGGGGTCTTGCCACAAGAAGGTATATGCCTCCGTGCTGAATTCAGGCGGAATCAGCCTGTACCCGACTTCTGCCAGGGCCTTGGAGGTCGTAAAGGATGCGGAAAAGATTAAAATAACTGGAACCACGAACAGGGCACAAACGATCCCAACAAAAATAATGATGAGTGTGTGCCAAAACCTTGTTTTCGCCGCGTGTCCCATAGTTGCCATTTTATGAATGCCTCACCATCTAGAATAGCGCCTGACTTTCGTCGAATTTGCGGACAGCCCAGTTAGCCAGCAGCACGAGGATAAAGCCGGCAATGGCCTGGAAGAAACCAGCAGCCGCTGCCAGATTGAAATTGCCGACAGCAGCCAGGGAGCGGTAGATAAACGTGTCGATGACATTTGTCGTTTCGAGCAGCATGCCTGTATCTCGCGTGACGTTCCATATAAAATCGAAGTTGGCGTAAAAGATTCTTCCGATGGCCAATAGCACATTGATGACCACCAGCGGACGGATGAGCGGCAGGTTGATGTACCAGATCTCCTGCAGCTTGCTGGCCCCATCAATGCGGGCAGCCTCAAAGTACTCCGGATTGATACTCAACATGCCGGCCAGATAAATAATGGTGAAATATCCCAGCCCTTTCCATACACTGAGGATCACCAGGATCGGGATCCAGTAGGTGGGCTCGCCATACCAGTTAACCGGGGCCAATTTCATCTGTACCAGAAGTGAGTTGACAAAGCCGTTATCGGCATTCAAAAAGGCATAGGTAAAATAGCCGACCAGCACCCAGGAGACAAAATGTGGAAAAAACAGGATCGTTTGGAATACTTTGGCTATTTGTCTATGGTAGATCTCGTTTAACATGCTGGCGATGGTCAGCGAACAGACATTGGCCGCAACGATAAACAAAAAATTCAAGACCAGGGTATTCCGAATAATTTGCCAGGCGATACCGGAATTGAACAGGAACTCAAAATTCTTCAATCCCGTCCACTCACTGCCCCAGATGCCTGGTCCCGGTCTATAGTTCTTAAATGCCAGGATGATGCCCGGCATCGGCATGTAAGAAACAATGAAAACAACTGTGACGGCAGGCAGCGCCATCAACATCAAAGCCCAATTTTTCCGGACTTCAGTGATGGCCGCCGAGAAAAAATTCTTGCGGCCGCCCGTGGCGAGCAGCGCACCGGGCCGTGATACTTCAGTCATCTGCCCAACTTTCTTTGATCTGTCTTTCGCCATGTCGTCATGTCAGCACGTCACTGTTTCGAACGTTGACGGACCCGTGCTGGTCGCGAGCGCCAATGGACTGCCGCGGCAGCTTAGTGCCGCCGAACAGCCTGCCGCTGGCAGCGTCTCTATCATGAATCTCAGGCGCTATGCACAAGAGCCTGTTAGCCTCGATGCGGCGCAGGTTGCCCGCCGGTCGAATACTGATTTTTCCCGCCAGGCCGTTGAAAACAGCGGTTGCTGTAGGCAATGATTGAGGGAGGCAGGCACAGATGGCAGTCAGAGCAGGCTCGGTCACGGCAGTCTGACAAGATGGGCAGTCACTGACGAGACGCCCTAACCCGGTCGGCCGACAACGATATGGTCAGCGAATATGTTGCCTAAATGGATGGCTTTATGCTAGAATACGACTAAAGATATCAGTGGAATCTCAGCTTGTCAAGCACTGATATCTCAGTGCCGAGTTAAATTCTCAAT